>JAXDQF010000443.1:0-7750 GCA_034668025.1 Gammaproteobacteria bacterium
CGATCGGCGGCCAGACCGGCACCAACGTGATCACCACGGGGGGATACACCTTCGACCTTTGGGAAGGCAATAATTCCGCCGCAGGGTACTACGTTTACACGTTCATCCCTCACGGCACGGCGGGTCAGGGCAACCTGCCAACCGGCGGCAGCCTGAATGTCGATATGAAGACATTCTTCAACTGGCTTCAGGCCAACCGCAGCAACGCCGGCCACTATAACAACTCCATGTACCTCGACGTGGTGGAGGCCGGCCTCGAGATCACGCGCGGCAACGGCTGGGCTTGGGTGACCGCCAACATCAGCGCGAACTAGCGGCCACCAAAGGCCCTTGGGGTCCCGGGCAACCTTACGCCTGGGACCCTTTCCGCCGGTAACTTCGACTGCCCCGCCCGGTGCGGGCCGGATCCGCTGCCGATCAATTCTCGCGCGCCACCAGGCTTTGCAGGATCTGCCGCGAAATATGCACTTTCGTGTGAGCGACCGCATTACGGGCATCGGTTGACAGGGAGACGTCGTAGTCCCCCTCCTCAATGATCCAACCTCTCTGCGCCTCGTCATACACCGCCAGCATTCGCGGCTCGATGCCCAGACTAACGTCGGCGCTTTCGCCCGGTTGCAAGCTCACTTTCTTGAAGCCACACAAACGTTTCGGAGCCTCCCAGCCGATGGCTGCCGCACCTCCGATGGGCGACACATAGACCTGCGCCACATATCCACCCGCGCGGTCACCTGTGTTCTTGACGGCAAATCGGACGCTCAATCGCTTGTCGCCGACATCGGCGCCGAGGCTGGAAAGCTCAAACCTGCTGTAAGACAAACCATGACCGAACGGAAAAAGAGGCTCGAAACGCCTGCGGTCGAACCATTTGTAACCGACGGCCGCTCCTTCGATCGTGTAGTCGATGGAGATACGCGCGTTGCGTTGCTCGGGGAAACCATCCAGTTGCGGACGCGGCAACTGCTCCAGCGAGCGCGGAAATGTCACAGGCAGGCGGCCGGACGGATTGACCTCGCCGGTCAGTACCCGCGCGATGGCCTCTCCCCCACTCGAGCCCGGATACCAGGCCTCCAGTACGGCTGCAACCTCATCGACCCACGGCATGAGCACCGGGCCGCCGGTTTCCAGGACCACCACA
This sequence comes from Gammaproteobacteria bacterium, assembly GCA_034668025.1. Taxonomy (GTDB): domain Bacteria; phylum Pseudomonadota; class Gammaproteobacteria; order Steroidobacterales; family Steroidobacteraceae; genus 13-2-20CM-66-19. The sequence continues at coordinate 1,139 of JAXDQF010000443.1, forward strand.
GTCTTGGCGTTGGCTCTCGCCAGCGCAGCAATCAAGGCATCCTGTTCATTGTCCAGGCGCATCGTCCCGTCGACGCCTTCCGCGCTCCACTGGTGGGCAAACACGATGACAACATCGTTGTGACGGGCGAGCTTTGCGGCCGCTTTGATATCCGCGCCCGGGTCATACGTGATCCGAGCTCGAGAATGCGCCACCAGGGCCTGCATGGGGGAGGAGCGAAAATAGACCCTCGGGCCGCCTTTGACATGGGGCTCCAGGAGCGCCAGTCCGCCGACAGGATAGACCTGCGATGAGCCCCCGCCCGAGAGGACCCCTGCGTCCGCGTGGGACCCGACGATTAGAATGGATGTGACGCTCTTGCTGAGCGGCAGCAGATGACGGTCGTTCTTCAGCAGCACCATAGCGCCTTCGGCCGCGGCCCGACTCAACTCGCCGTGGGCTGCGAAATCGATATCCCCCGTCTGGACCGGGTCGTCGAACAGACCATTCGCGAACATGGAGCGCAGAATTCGGGCCGCCATGTCATCGAGACGCGCTGCGGGTACATAACCGTCTTCGACTGCCTCCTGCAGTGCGCCGGCAAAATACGGCGAGGCATCGAACGGATAGCCGGAGTCCTGATCCAGTCCGGCGTTGGCCGCGGGGATGGTCGAATGAGTCGCTCCCCAATCGGACATGACAAAACCTCTATAACCCCAGTCGCGCTTCAACACCTCCTCGAGCAGCCAGCCGTTCTCGCAGCTGTAGACCCCGTTCACGCGGTTATATGCGCACATGACGGCGCCGGGACTCGACTCCCCTATGGCCAGTTCAAAGGCCAGTAAATCAGACATGCGCGCAGCGCGGTCGGCAACGCGCACGCTGAGACTCGTGCGGTTGGTCTCCTGATCGTTCAGTGCGAAATGCTTGATGGTCGAGATGATGTGATTGGATTGAATGCCGCGGATCTGCGCGGCTACGATGTTGGCCGCCAGCAGCGGATCCTCGCCCCCATATTCGAAATTGCGCCCGTTGCGCGGCTCGCGCGCCAAATTGATTCCACCTGCCAGCAGGACGTTGAAGCCACTCAGGCGTGCCTCGTTGCCAATCATACGGCCACCGGCATACGCCAATTCGGGATCCCAGCTGGCGGCCGCGGCGAGATTGGACGGCAACGCGGTGCGCAGCCGGGGATTTGCCCCGGGCTGGCTGGCCACGCCGGTCCCGGCATCCGTCTCCATGAGTGACGGGATGCCCAGCCGTGAGCTGCCGCCGACATACCCCGCCGACTGCTCCAGTCCTGCCGCGGGTTTCTTGAAATTCTTCCACGGCGCATCGCTGGAGAAATAGCCGAATACGAGCGTGAGCTTCTCGTCTCGTGTCATTGCCCCGAGCAGGAGCCGGGCGCGCGAGTCTGCATCGAGATCCGGATTCATCCACGGCCTGTCGGATTGAAGTTGTTCCGCCGCTTCGGACGAAGCGCACATCAGCACGGCAAGAACGGCAAATCCGGCGAGAATCATGCGAATCAGTTTGAGTCCCTCCCAATCGGACGGCGCACGTGCCGCCAAATGCGACCCGCATGGTGCGGTGTCGGTCAGCCGACATCAAGCTGCTTCGAACTGGCGGAGCTAGATCGAAATTGATATGGGTACGCGCCTAAATCGAATTTGTTACCGCTCACAAACGCGGTCAGAATGGTGCGCTATGGTTATTAGAATTCGCGTCGCCCGCAATGCCACTGACGCGACGTAGATTCCTCGGCAGCACCATCACCGCGCTCAGTTTTGTGCCCCTGTCACTGCTTGCCTTGGCCGACGTTCGGGCGCAGGTGCCTGCCTATGCAGATCCGCAGGCACCCGTCGAGGCACGCATTGACAGCCTCATTGCCTCGATGAAGCTCGACGAGAAGATTCAGGCGCTAGGATCCGATCCGAGCGTGCCGCGCCTGGGCCTGCGACTCTCGGGCCATATTGAGGGTCTGCATGGGGTGGCGCTCGGCGGCCCGGGTGATTGGGGCCGCATCAGGAATTCAGATGGCTCGATACGTCATGAACCAGTCCCGACTACTCAGTTTCCCCAGGCTGTTGGTCTTGGCGAAACGTGGGATGTCGACGTTCTGCGCAAAGTCGCCTCGATCGAGGGCCAGGAAGCGCGTTACGCCTTCCACAGCGAGAAGTACAAGCGTGGAGGACTCGTGGTGCGTGCGCCGAATGTGGACCTCGCGCGCGACCCCCGCTGGGGACGCACCGAAGAGTCCTATGGCGAAGACCCATTTCTAACAGGAACTCTGGCAACTGCGTTCGTTCGCGGCCTGCAGGGGGATGATCCGACATACTGGCAAGCTGCCGCCCTCCTCAAACACTTCATGGCGAACAGCAATGAATACAGACGCGACCGCTCTTCGTCGAATTTCGACGAGCGCCTGATGCGCGAATACTATTCGGTGCCATTTCGCATGGCCATCGTGGACGGCGGTGCGCGCGCGTATATGGCCGCGTACAACGCTTGGAACGGAATACCGATGGCGGTGAATCCGATCTTGAAGTCGATGACCGTCGCGGAATGGCACGAGAACGGCATCATCTGCACCGATGGCGGCGCCATGACCCAGTTGGTGACGACACATGCGGCCTTCCCTTCACTGGATGCCGCAGCGGCGACGGCTGTGCACGCTGGCATCAACCAGTTTCTCGATCGGCAGCAGAAGCCGGTTCGAGATGCCCTGCAACACAATCTGATGTCCGAGGCGGACATTGATGCCGCCCTGCGCGGCGTTTATCGCGTCATGATCCGTCTCGGCCTGCTCGATCCGCCCGATCGGGTGCCTTACTCCTCAATTCGCGGCGACGAGCCCTGGCTGAGCGAAGATCACCGCGCTGCCGCGCGCTGGGCAACACAAAAATCGATCGTGTTGTTGAAAAACAGCCGGGCAACACTGCCGCTCGATCGCCGGACGCTGAAGTCCGTGGCTGTGATTGGCCCATTTGCGGACCAGGTTCTGCTCGATTGGTACAGTGGAACGCCTCCCTACACAGTGTCGCCCTTGGATGGCATCCGCCGTGCACTTGGTGCAAAAGTCGACGTTCAATTCGCCGCGGGCAACGACGCAGAGCACGCTGTCAACATGGCCAAGTCTGCAGACGCGGCAATTCTCGTCGTTGGCAACCATCCCACATGCAACGCCGGTTGGAGTCACTGCCCCAACCCAAGCGATGGCAAGGAAGGTGTCGACCGGGAATCCCTCGCGCTGGCGCAGGAAGAGCTCATTAGGAAAATCCAGGCCGTCAATCGGCGCACAGTGGTCGTTTTGGTGTCGAGCTTCCCATACACGATCAATTGGACTCGGGAACATGTCCCCGCGATTGTGCTGATGACGCACAACAGCCAGGAGTCGGGCAACGCGCTGGCGGACGTTCTATTCGGCGACTTCAATCCGGCCGGAAGGCTGGTACACACATGGCCTGAATCCACCAAAGAGCTGCCGCCGATGCTCGACTACAACATCCGCCACGGCCGCACCTACATGTACTTCAAGGGCAAGCCGCTCTATCCGTTCGGATTCGGTCTGAGCTATACAACATTTCGATACTCCGGCTTGCGGACTGATTCGCCGACACTGCCTGCAGCCGGGTTGATTGAGATCAGGCTGAATGTCAGCAATGTGGGCACACGTGACGGAGAGGAAGTCGTGCAGTTATACACGCAGCTGCCTGACTCAAAAGTGCCACGCCCTCGGCTGTCTTTGCAGGCGTTCCAGCGTGTTGCAATCAAAGCAGGCGCAACGATGCCGGTACACCTCACGGTGGCGGCGCGTCAGCTCGCCTATTGGGATCAGACCACGCATCGGTATATCGTTGAGGACGGCAAGGTGCAACTGCTTGTGGGTGCCTCGTCGTCGGATATCAGGCTGAGGAAGACAACACGCATATCGGGTGCGCTCGCCTTGACGCCGGATCTACTACAAGAGACGCCAATCAATTGATCGATTGCTCGAGCTCAGCGCCTGAGCACCAAGGGGGAAAGATGCGTCGCTATGTCCGGACGATCTGCCTGGCGCAGATCCTCACAGTTGCGGGAGGCCTCGCACAGGCGGCGCCGCTCGCGCTGCTCGATCGCAACGGCAGCCACGTATCGATCGAGGGTTACGCACCCAACATCGTGCGTGTCACCCTGAGCACCAATGAGGATCTGGCGCTTGCCCCTCCCGGATTCGGAATCATCGGCGCCGCGGATGCCACGGGATGGAAACACCGGACAACCTCAACCGGCGATGAGTTCTCATCCGATGCCATGTCGATCGAAGTGAATACGCAGCCTCGGCCGAATTCACCAACCCAAATGGAGCGCTACTTCGCGCCCTCGCTGCCGCCGGTATCGCTCGCGGTGCGCAGGCACGGCGGCGAGCCGATTCTGCGCATGAGCGGCTGGGCCATGGCACCGCATACGGTCAACGGGGAAAAGACTTTTCGAGTGTCCGCGACATTTCCAGCGCCCGCCGACGAGCACTATTACGGGCTCGGACAGAATCAGGAGGGAATTCTGGATTACCGGGGCCGCACTATCGATTGCAAGCACTTCTATGATGCGCCGGCCGGCGAGACCGTCTGCGTCCCCTTCCTGGTCACCAACAAGGGCTATGGCATTGTCTGGGACAATCCCTCCGACACGGTGGTGTCGGCTGGGCTACACGGTCACACCACCTGGAATTCCCAGGTCGGTGAGCGTGTTTCCTACTTCGTGATCGTTGGCGGGACGCTGGACGAGTTATACGCCGGCTATCGGAAGATTACCGGCGTCACCCCCCTGCCACCCAAGGCCGCATTCGGTTATATCCAGAGCAAGGCGCGCTACGAATCCCAACAGCAGGTGCTCGATGTCGCTGCCGGCTACCGCTCACGTGGCTATCCGCTCGACGTCATGGTCGTTGACTGGTTTTACTGGACCCGCATGGGTCAGCTCGACTTCGATCCGAGCGGATTTCCGGATCCGGCCGCGATGAATCAGAAGCTGCACGACCAAGGCGTACACAGCATCATCAGCGTGTGGCCGCGCTTCGAGAAGGAATCGCGCTACTTTGATTTCCTCGCCACGCAGGGTTGGTTTCTAAAGGATCGGGACGGCAATCCCGCCGACGGCCTGGCCGAGCGCAGCGACCGTGCCGGCGCGTTGATCGACAGCACCAATCCACAGGCCCGCGCGTGGTACTGGGACCGGATACGCGAGAACATTGTGTCCAAGGGATTCGACTGGTTCTGGCTCGATGAAACGGAACCCGACCTCGTGCCTGACGGCTCTTTCTACAGCATCGGATCCGGCGACCGGTATCACAATGTCTTTCCGCTTCTGCATACTCAGGGCGTGGCCGAGGGCTCGCGCCGCGACCGTCCCAACAAGCGAAATCTGATTCTCGCGCGTGCCGCGTACCTCGGTTCGCAGCGTTACGGAAGCCTTTTCTGGTCCTCGGATATCAATCCGACGTGGGAGGCGCTCGAACGGCAGATTCCTACGGGCCTGAACTTCGCCGCGTCGGGACTTGCCTACTGGGGCAACGATATCGGCGGCTGGCAGTGGCTGCCACAGTCACATACGCCCGAACGTACTCCGCTTCTAGACCCCTCCGACGCACGCGATGTTGTGGGGCACAACGACGACTACCCCGAGTTGATCGCGCGATGGTACGAATACGCCACCTTCACACCAACGATGCGGGCGCATGGGTCGCGCAAGGGGACGGAGGTATGGTCATACGGCAAGCAGGCGGAGGCGGTGATCAGCAAGTACCTGCGACTGCGTTACACGTTGATGCCTTACATCTATTCGCTCGGCAGGCAGACATACGACACGGGTGCGCCATTCATGCGCGCGCTCTTCATGGATTTTCCGAACGATCCGAACGTTTCCAACCTCGGGGATGAGTACATGTTCGGACCCGCTTTTCTGGTGGCGCCGGTGACGGACCAAGGCCGCGAGTCCCGGCAGGTGTACTTGCCGGCCGGGCGCGACTGGTACAACTACTGGACCAACGAGAAGCTCGAGGGGGGACAGACGGTCACAGCGGCTGCGCCGATCGGCACAATTCCGCTATTCGTGAGCGCCGGCTCGATCATTCCGTTGGGAAGCGATATTCAAAACACCACGATGAGACAAACACTCAAAGAAATCCGCGTCTACCCTGGCCGGGGATCCGAATTCACGCTCTACGACGACGACGGAGTGTCCTATGACTACGAGAAGGGCCAGGGACGCAGCACTCGCCTGCACTGGGACGATGCCCGCGGACGGCTCACGAGCACGGGCGCCCCGCTGGCGGGAGCCTCAATCGCCGAATTGACCAAGGTTGTACGGTAGCTGTACGGCGAATCCCGACCGTAAATCCTGCAACTCTTTTGAGGAGTATCCGTGCCTGAAGTCACTCGTCGCGACCTGGTTCGTGCCGGTCTTGCTCTCTCCGCGACGTCTGTCGTCAGCGGCGCTGCCATCGCCCGCGCTAACGCGCTGCTATCCACCAACAGCGGGATCGCCTCGGCAGAGGCGCTCGCAGGGGTGCCACCACGCGAGCAACTGCTATTCGATTTCGGTTGGAAATTCATACTGGGCAGCGCTTGCGATTCGCTGCGCGACCTCGGCTTC
>JAXDQF010000444.1:0-8465 GCA_034668025.1 Gammaproteobacteria bacterium
ACGTGCAGGAGAGCATTGCCGGCGATCCGAAACGGGTGCTCGGGCAGAAGGTGGTCATGTTTGGCGTGGTCAAGAAAAAGATCGTCCAGACCGACTTCGCGTTGGCCGAGCCGCACCGTTGGCGCAATGGCCAATACAACCCCGACCTGTTCAAGGGCATCATGACTCAGGATGTGCGCTCGATTAAGGGTTGCAGCCTGCGGTGGAAGCGCGCCGACTCGGGTATTTTCGAAGGGGCCAACGAGGCGAAGACGTGCCACAACCGGGCCGTTGGGGGTAGTGGTGTCGCCCCCATCGATCTGCGTGCCGAGCTGGGGCCATCCGAGTATTCGGCCGCAGAGCAGGTCGTCGACAAGGCGCACCCGCCTTTGGCTCACCAGGGCGATGCGTTCTACCGATTCCGCAGGCAGTCGCGCGACGCTGAGTGAGATGCCGCACCGCCGCGGGTCGACGCACTAGCGCGGTCCGCGGCCGCTCGGCAGGTTACTTGCGCAAATGCTGATCCAACCATCCCAACACGTTCTGATACCACTGCACCGAATCCGCCGGCTGCAACACCCAATGGTTCTCGTTGGGAAATATCAGCAGCCGGCTCTCGATCCCGCGCCGCTGTAGCGCGGTGAACGTGGCGGTTCCCTGGTCATAGGGAATCCGGAAGTCCTGCTCGCCGTGCACGACCAACATCGGCGTATGCCACTTGGACACGAAGTTGATGGGGTTGAACTGCTCGTAGCCCTGTGGATTCTGGTACTGCGGGCCGCCGTTCTCCCACTCGGCGAACCAGAGCTCTTCGGTGGCGTAATACATCATGCGGTTGTCGAATATCCCGTCGTGATTGACGATGCAGCGAAACCGGTCGGGCCAGTTGCCTTCGATCCAGTTCATCATGAAGCCGCCGTACGACCCGCCGAGGGCGCACGCGCGCTCGCCGTCGAGCCAGGGATACCTGGCGATGGCCGCGTCCAACCCTTTCTGCAGGTCCACCAATGGCTTGCCGCCCCAGTCGCGACTGATGGAGTCCGTGAAAGCCTGCCCGTAGCCGGTCGACCCGTGGAAGTCGATCATCACGACGGCATAGCCGCCGCCCGCAAAGGTCTGGGCATTCCAGCGGTAGGTCCAGTAGTTTCCAAAGTTGCCCTGCGGTCCGCCGTGCACGACGAACGCGATGGGGTACTTGTGGCCCGGCTCAAATCCCTGGGGCTTGACCACATAGCCGTAGACCGTCTCTTCATTCCAACCTTTGAAGTTGAATTGCTCGAATTCGCTCAGGCGACGTCGGCCCAGCAACTCTTCGTTGACGCGGGTCAGGCGCTGCGGTGTGCCGCTGTTCGCCGGAACAGTAAACAGGTCGGCCGGCGCGCCGAGGTTTTCCCACGCGAATACGATTGAATCCCGGGTCGTGCTGAAGTCACTGACATGGCCCAGGCCCACGATCTTGTGCGCAGCGCCGTTGGCGACGTCGATCCAGAAAAGAGCCAGCTGTCCGGTGTCTTCCGCTGTGGCGAGCAGTCTGCGCCCGTCGCCACTCACCTGCAGATGGCTGACAGAGCGATCCCACGATTGTGTCAACGGTCGGGTCGTGCCGGTCTTTGCGTCGCGCAACATGATATGAAAGCGATCAGCTTCGAAGGTCGGCCGATCCATCGCGAGGTAGGCGAGATCGCCGTTCTTCAGAAACACAGGCTGTGTGTCCCAGGCCTGGTTTGCCGCCGTCAGATTCCTGGGCTGCGCGGCATGATCCACCGGCACCTGGTACAGGTCGAAGTTGGTTGACCACGGTTCAGTGCGCCCGGCAATTCGAGCTGCAAACACGAGTGTGTTGCCATCGGGGCTGAACGCAAACTCCTCATCGCCCCCGAATGGTTTTGACGGAACGTCGGCGTCGAGCGCTTTGGACAGATCGAGCGGCGTGTCCGCTTTGCCGTCAGCACTGATTCGCGCAACAAACAGATGAGAGCGGGTGCCGTTGCTCCAGGTGTCCCAGTGTCGGATGAACAGGCGGTCATACACCCGTCCGGTCGCTTTGTTTTTATCGCGCGCGGCGAGCTTGTCCTGCGTGCAACGTAAATCGGTGCATTCAGGCAGCACGTCCATGCTCACGGCAATGCGCTCGCCACCGGGCGAAACCTTCAGTGAGCCTATGTCGAGCGGATAGTCGGTAACGCGAGCGGCTTCGCCTCCCGCGAGGGACAAACGCCACACCTGCGACGAGCCCGATCGCGTCGAAAGGAAATAGATCGTGCGGCTGTCGGGAGCCCAGCGCGGACTGGAATCGTTGGCGTCATTCTGCGTCAGCCGCTGAGGCGCGGCATTTTTCTTCGTCAGGTCCAGGAGCCAGACATCCGTGCGTCCTCGGTTCGCTTCCATGTCTGTTTCGCGAAGCACGAAGGCAACATAGTGACCGTCCGGCGAAACCTGAGGGTCCGATACTCGCTTGATTCTGACCAGGTCATCAGCAGTCAACGCTCTCAGCTGTGCCGGCTTGGCCTGCGCAGAAGCCGGCACGGGAGAAGCAGGCGCGGCAGCCGCCACACCCGTTAGAAAAAGCACAGTCAGTGTAGAAACGAATCGAATCACGGTAACCCCACTTCGTAACCTGGAACGGTCCATGTTTCATCCTTGGCAGCCAGCAGCCACTTCTGCATGGCGGCGTCTTCGAGCGCTGCGGCAATGTACCAGCGTGCGGTCTCAGTGAGCGGAGCGCCATAAGTGTTGAAGCGAAGCACCACAGGCGCATACATCGCATCAGCTATCGAGTACTCACCGAACAGCCACGGGCCGCCTTTCCTGCCAAAGCGGGAGCGGCAGTCGGCCCAGATCTCCTCGATCCGTTCGACGTCAGCTTCGAGACCGGGTGTCATCGGTGTGTGTCGGTTCCGCGCCGTTGCGTTGAGCGGCCATTCCGCCCGAAGGTTACTGAACCCCGAATGCATCTCGGCGCAAACCGATCGCGCCACCGCCCGAGCCTCCCGCCCCGCCGGCCAACCATGTCCCGTCAACTCGGCCACGTATTCGCATATCGCCAGCGAGTCCCAGATGGTCAAATCGCCATGCTGCAGCACTGGGACACGGCCTGTCGGACCAAATCGGCTGATCTCGTCTTTAAATTCAGGCGTGTCGAGCGGTACGATGGTTTCCCGGAACGCCACTCCCAGGTGCGTCATCAAGATCCACGGTCGCAGGGACCAGGATGAATAATTTTTGTTTCCGATAATGAGGTGTATTTCAGACATGTGCTCCCCCCTCACGTGATCCGCGCTGTCGCTTTCGACTTGGATAATACCCTCTGGGACGTCGATCCGGTGATCGTGCGGGCCGAGGCCCGCTGGTTGGAGTGGTTGCAGGAGAACTGCCCCCGCATCCCCGAGCGGCTGTCTATGGATGAGCTGCGTGCCTCGCGGATGGCACTGGCGGCGCGCGAGCCGCACAACGCGCACGATTTCACCTACCTGCGAATTGCTTCGCTTGCGCAACACGCACGCGAATGCGGTTATGACGAGAGCATCTCGGAGCAGGCTTTTGAGATTTTCATCGCGGAGCGCAACCAGGTCGATCTATTCGCCGATGTCCGTCCGGGCCTTCGCAGACTGAGCACACGCTACGCGCTCGCATCGCTCAGCAACGGCAATGCAGACCTTGGCCGCATCGGAGTGGCCGACCTTTTCAGTGTCTCTCTGAACGCGCGCGGCATCGGCGCAGCCAAGCCCGATCCACGTTGTTTCGAACGGCTGGTAGCGGATCTTCAGCTCACGCCGCACGAAGTGATCTACGTTGGTGACGACCCGCTGTTGGATGTGGAGGCCGGGCGCGCCGCGGGATTGTTGACCGCCTGGATGAATCGCACCGGCCAGGTCTGGCCGGCAACGGTTCGGCCAGCGGATTTCAATGTTGGAGACTGCCTGGAGCTGGCCACGCAACTCGGGACGTAGTGGACTGACACGAACCGCCAGCTGAATGCGGCCCGGGCGCTCGCGCGACTCGGCCCGCTACAATGTGCCACGGCGCTCGGCGCCGAGGGTGTTCCCTCCACAATCGGCCACAATCGGCCCACCGGGTTGCCACGCTCGGCTGCCACTCTTGTGCGACTCAAACAGCGCAAATCAGGAGCGGCCCATGAATCCGGCATTGAAGAAAGGCTTGGCGATCATAGGAGTGGCGTTGCTGCTGCTCATTCCACTGGCGTGGCTGCATGCATTGGTCAGCGAGCGCACGGCGCTTCGCGAGCAGGCGATCGCGTCAGTGGCACGCGGCTGGGGCGGTCGCCAGTTGTTGAGTGGACCGATCCTCGCTATTCCGGTGACGACTGCCGCGGAAACCGAACACGCCGTCACCAGCGATTGGTACGTGTTGCCCGAGTCGATGAATCTCGATGTTGAGCTGACTGTTCAGGCTGAGCGCCGCAAGCTGGGCGTGTATGAGGTGCCGGTGTACGTCGCCAAAGTACACGTTACTGGCCAATTCGACCTCGCCCGGGAGGTTGCCAAGCTCACGGCCACCAGTGATGCGATCCGTGTCCACGCGGCGCGGGGCCGGCTGATTCTTCCCATCAATGATCTGCGGGGTGTACGCAAAATCGAGATGTCCGGAACGCCTCTGACACAGGCGTCATTTGAGCCCGGCCGAGGCTTTCCGCTCGCTGTCCTGACCGCGCCGCTACGGCTGGATATGGATCTCACCAACGGTAAGCACGCATTCGATGTTACGTTGGAGGTGGCCGGTACGCAGACGCTCGGGTTCCTGCCCCTCGCTCATTCCTCTCGGGTTGAAATACGGGGTAACTGGCCGGATCCGGGATTTGCGAGCGGCTTTCTACCGGTCGAGCGTCACGTGCGCGATGGCCGCTTCGATGCGATCTGGGAGGTGTTGGACCTGAACCGTTCGTTTGGAGCGCACTGGATTGAGAACAATGTGTCGCTCGCCGATTTGCAGGACAGCGCATTTGGAGTGGACCTGGTGCAACCCGTCGATCTGTATCAACAGGTTGAACGCGCCGTAAAGTATGCGGGTGTGTTTATATGCCTGAGCTTTCTGACATTGTTCATCTGGGAGCACCTGACGCGACGCCCGGTGCATCCCTTTCAATACGGGCTCATGGGGTTGGCGCTGAGTGTCTTCTTCCTGTTGCTGCTCGCCCTGGCAGAGCACATTGGATTTCGCGCAGCCTACGTGATGGCCGCGCTTGCTCTGTGTGCATTGCTGGGAGTCTATCTAGCCGGAACGATGGACAGTTCCAAGTCGGGGGTCGCGTCCGGCGGAGTCTTCGGAATGCTCTACGGGTTCCTCTATCTTCTGGTGACATCCGACGACTATGCATTGCTCGCGGGAGCGCTTGGATTGTTCGCCGTCCTGGCAACCGCGATGGTATTGACCCGTAAGGTCAATTGGTACCAGACGGCGTAGCGAGAACCTGGGTTATTGCAGGGGGCGGCCGCGTGTTTCCACAATGAAGTACTTCGCGCCGAGGGCTGCGAGCAAGGGAATGACGCCCACCCAGAGCAGGGTACCGCTTAGAACCGCGCTGGAGCCGCCCGCCCGCGCGGATATCATCCCGACGAACAACGGGCCGCCTGAGGCAATCAGGCGGCCTATGTTGTAGCAGAACCCTGAGCCGGTGGCGCGCAAACGGGCGGGAAACAACTCCGGCAGATAAAACGGGAATGTTCCAAACACACCGTACACACCGGCTCCAACGAAGAACAGCATGGTGAGCCGTGTGGGCGGTGCCAGGTCGAGACCGAATGTCGCAAACAGCATGGCGGCGGAGAAGAGGAAATAAGTAACGAACATCGAGCGGCGGCTGAGTGCCCGGCTCAACGCAATGGCCGCGAATGAGCCGAGCAGTCCGCCGATGTTGAATGCGTTGGATGCGCGTGCTTTCCATGTTTCCGCCAGGAGTCTCGAGGCGTCGGCCGAGAGCCCCAGGTGTGCGGCGTGCTCACCCGCCAATGTGCTGCCGAGAAGCGGCACAAACGCGTTGCATGCCCACCAGCTGACAACCGCTGTGACAGCCACTCCAGCTCCGCTGAGGGTCAGCTTTCTCATGCCGGGAGCGAACAGCTCACGCGGTGAAGGCGGGCGTTCACGGGCCGCCGCTGCGGTCCACTGGCTGCTTTCACGCACAAATAGTCTGATGAGCAAAGCGAGGATTACGGGTGCGAGACCGGCGAGAAACACGTACCGCCACGAGGTTTGCGGCGAGCCCGCGAACCAGACTCCCGCTATGAGGTAGTTGACGCCGCTGGCCAGAACGATGCCCAGGGGTGACGAGCTCTGTAAAATGACACCGGCTTCAACGCGTTTGTTTTCCGGCACGGCTTCGGCAACGAGTGCGGCACCGATACCCCACTCACCGCCAATGCCCAGGCTCGCAAGGGCCCGAAACGCAATGAGCTGCCAGATATTCGTCGCAGCCGCACACAACGCCGTACCCACCGCATATAGAGCAACTGTTGCAAACAACGCCTGCTTGCGCCCTATACGGTCGGCAATCCAACCGAACAACACTCCGCCTGCAGCCCAACCTACGAGCAGGATTGATGTGATCAGACCCGTCCAGAACACCGTTGCGGAATGCGCCTCGGGCGCCCCGGGTTGGAGGCCGAGTAACGCGGGCACGCAGTTGGGGGCCACGAAGTTGAACAGCAGGGCGTCGAAGACGTCGAAGCCCCAGCCGGCCCAGGCAGCGGCGATCACGAGCCAGTGATAGCCCGTAAAACCCAGAAATCCCGTTCGCGTGGCCAGTTGCGGAGCTGCGCTCATCCATCACCTGTTGTCCGTTTGTTAGCAGTCTAACCCGTTCGCTGCCAAGGCTGAAAAATCCTCATGCATACATGACCTTTTGCACTTGGCGCCCGCGGTTCCAATTTGGTGGAATCAATCACGAAATGAAGTTGCCCCCGGTATTGAACTTTAGGTGCCGGTTGCCGTTTAAATAGGTAGAAGGTCAAAAAGTCAGGAGGCCATTGCTGTCATGCCAAGCGGTCACCCCTCGACACGTGTAGTGCCGGTCGCCAATTTGCGCGAGTTCTTCCGGGACGAGCTCCACGGAGCCCTGGAGAAACAGCAGGTGGCGGTCGAAGATCAAACCGAATACTACGTCGTCAACCTGCTGACCCTGTTCTCCCGTTCCGAGGCATTGTACGAACAGACCTCGGAAGGTTCCCGCCTCAAGCCTCTCGTGGTCATGCTGTCCGAAGCTCTGGAGGCGCCGTCCACCGAAGACCGCAATCGCGGCCTGCAGCGACTCGGGGATGTTTCGTTGTTCATTGCCGGATTCTTCGCGCAGAGCTTTGCGCGCAAGCTCATCGATATCGACTATCACATCGCGATGGGCGGGCGCGCCTATGCGACGCTGGCCGAAACGATGTCGCGGGGCCGGGGACGGGTTCTGGGCAAGGTGTTCAGCGAGTTGGCCGAGAAGTTTCAACCGATGGTCGATGCTCTGAACGCGGTGAGCGAGACCTCGTACACACATTCCGACAAGGACATCCTGCGGCTGTACGAGATCTGGCTCAAGACGGGCAGCCGCCGGTGCTTCGACCTGCTCAAGCGCCTCGGCGTCAATCCGACGACCGCCGGCGGCACCGCCTTCGCACACTGACCGCATGATCCTGAAACGCCTACAGGACTTCATCGGCGACATTTACGACGTGAACATCTCTCACGACGTGTACGACTTCCTCGTGACCGACCGGCAGCGTTTGCCGGCCGCTGCCCGTACCACCAGCCCAACTGACGAGGAACTGATCGTCGCCCAGCCGGAAGAGGGCGCGACCGGCGAGATCGCAATGTCGCTGTATCTCGACCCCGAACTGCTGGAGCGTCTGAGTCGCGCCGATCCAATGGAACGTCTGCACGATGGAAACGTGGCCGATTATTGGACCGCGCTCGAGGGTGTGAGCCATTTTGTGTACCTCGCCTGGAATGCCGGTCACGACAAGCCGGTGTCACTCCTGGAGCTGGAAATGCAGGCGGAGGTGGATAAATACGTAGGGAGCTACTGGCTCATGCGCCGTCAGTTCCCGGATCGGTTTCCGGCGGAATTGTTACGGCTGCTGTTTGAGCGGACGCGCATTGACTCGCGCCTGGCAGCCGGACGGGAGAACATGTATCGCGAGGCTAGCCGATACGCGGAGATGTTTTGCAGGCGGCTGGAGAGGTCACTGCGCGGTGCGCGGGGGCGGTCGCAGGCTGAGGTGCTAACCGAGCTGCGGCGTTTCTACCGGCTGACGAACGCGCGTAAGGTTGCACACATCCAGCGGACGGCCTGAGCGCCTGCAGCGGCGCCAACATCCAGCCGCACCCGAGGCTCCTGCCAACGAGCCGCGCCGCGGCGCCGAGCTCAATCCTCGTCCCGACTCTTCTTAGCCTCTTCCAACGACCGCATCATCTTGATCCACGCCGACAGCTTGCGCAGGTCTGCGCGTTGGCCGGGCGCGCGTTTGCGCTCGACTTCGGGGACACGC
>JAXDQF010000445.1:0-7935 GCA_034668025.1 Gammaproteobacteria bacterium
TGACCCGCCGTGCCGTGAGGGATGAACGTGTAAACGTAGTACCCTGCGGCGGAATTATTGCCTTCCCAAAGGTCGAAGGTGTATCCCCCCGTGGTGATCACGTTGGTGCCGGTCTGGCCGCCGATCGGCCAGGAATCGTTGCCGCCCCACACCATCACCTCCAGCTGGGGTGTGGACTTCGCATTGTCCCAGCGCAGGAACATGTCATAGGCGAAGTCGCCCGCCATGTTGCTGCCGCCCGACGAATAGTTGAACGTGCAGGGTATGGACGACGTCGCGGAAATCTGCTTCGGGAACAGATTGTCGCCGGCCGCATTCCAGCCATAGTGCCAGCCGCGGATGATGGCCGGATAGCCGTACAGACTGTAGCCGGAGAAATTGTATGACACGGTCATGCCCGGCACGTTGTTGGTGCTGAAGCTGCTGTTGATCGTGCTGTTGTTGAAGTTGTTCACCCAGGCGAATTCCGAACCGTAAACCTTGTACGGTCCGGCGTACGCTGCGGAACAGAAGAGTCCCACTGCGCCGATCGCAACCAGCCGTCCGGCTGCGCCCTTGAAGCTCAATATCCGTTGTGAAATAGTCCTCGCGATCATGGCTTACTCCTTGTGTCTCATCGCTCATTGCTCGTCGTGAGCGTCCGCGGGCTCCCCGTAGATGATGCCGCGCCCGTTGGTGCTTACGTATACGCGCCCGTACACGCGAGGGTCGCCCGTGATCGCCGCACTCGTGATTGCATACTGGTGCCGATCGTCGTTGATGCGAACCCAGTGTCGTCCGGCATCGTCTGAGCGGAAGATTCCGCGGACGCCTCCGATCTTCGCGCTCGTGTACAGCGCGGGATAATCCTCCTTGCGTTTTGGCATCCCGAATCCGATGTTGTCGGCTTCCTGCACGTTTGCGAGCTTCGAGAACATCACACCGGCATTGACCGAACGCCACAGGCCGCCGGTTCCGGCGGACAGCCAGATCTCGCCGGGGTGTCCGGCAATCGCTTTGAATTTCGCGTCGCCGTTTGGCAGGCCTGCGGCGCCGGTCGTCGCGAACGTCACGCCTCGATCCGCGCTCACATAGAACACACCATCGGCATACGCGTAGAAACGGCTAGCAACGGCGCGGTCGGAACCGACGCGTGCGCCGGCTGGAAGACCGTTGGACGCCGTCCAGGTCTGACCATTGTCCAGCGAGTAACTGACGGTCGCGTTTGCCGGACTCCAGACCATGCTCGCACCATCGGCGGACAAAGCGACCACGCCGCCGCCGCCGGCCATGGAGGTGCCGGGAGTCCAGGTGGCACCGCCATCTGATGAGACACCGATGTTGGTGCCACCAAAACCGACGCGAACGATGCGTTGCGGCGCGAGCTCTGCAAAATCCAGGCTCGTGGTCGTGCCCGTAATCGGGTTGTCATACATCTTGTTGGGTACGACTTTCAGATCGTCGTGGCGGAAACCCGCGATGTCACCCAGTGCGCTCAACAATGGTGCGCCTCGTGGAGGACTGATGAGGTCCAGGACCGCCGTTTCTTCCAGCCCTTGAGCTTTCACGCTGATGGTGATCGGACTGCCCACATCCCAGTTCGTCAGATCATCACTCCCATAGAGGGTCGCGCCGGTGCCATACAGGAAGTGGTTGGAGTTGAACGGATCGATCGCGAGATCTCCAATCATCCACCCTAGCTTCGGGGTGATTTCCGGCAAGGACGGGCTGGTGTTGAATGTCAGCCACGGCGCGCCGCTGATGTCCTGGGTGTAGTGCAGAAGGCGCGTCGGATACGGGCCCCAGTCCCAGATCGGCTTCCAGGTTGCGCCCGCGTCTGTGCTGCGCCAGATCTGCGCATCAGGCCACCACTGGTTGAGCGCTGAGACCATCACGACATTGGGATTCTGGGCATCGACGGCAAGACCGCCGTACCCGAACCACACGTTCGTGCTGCTGGTAGGGTCGGGCGAGATTTTCGTCCACACTCCGCTCGTCGTATCGTACTTCCATACGTCGCCCAGTGAGCCATCGTACGGTCCAGCATTGTTGTTGTACGTGACATAGAGAATGCCGTTGGAAGCGAGCATTCCATGGTGCGGCATGAACGCCGGCGAAGTTGGCTGGCCGGGCAGTGCTTCCCAACTCGCTCCACCATCGCGACTGCGGTAAATGCTCGTACCCAGGTCGGCAACTCCGACATAGATCGTCTGGGTAGCGCGCCCCGGCCGGCCGGTGCGCTTGTCGAAGGCGGTCCAGACGACTCCGATCGGGTCGCTGGAGTACCCGCTCGAGTCGCTGGGGTCGGGAGCGTAGGACCCCACAGCGGGAAAGCTCGTTACGCGCTTCCAACTCTGAGCGTAGTCAGTGCTCCTCCACAAGCCGTTCCCGCTGCGAGTGCCCAGGAAGAGGATGCGGTGATCGTTGGGATCGATGGTCAGTCGCTCGCCCTGATTGCGCCCGGGCATGTTGCCTCCGGACTTGAAGGGCAGCGACGTGCGCTCCCAGGTACGGCCGCGATCTTTCGAGCGCAGAATGGCGCCGTTGTTCGGATCCCAGGAGTTGGTATACGTGCCAGCCAACACATAGACGCGGTCGGGATCGACCGGATCTGTGGCGATACTGTCGACGCCGGTCAGGCCCCACTCGTCGACACCCACCCAATCCAGCAGCGGCATCCAGCGGTTCGAGCGGGTCTCCCAGCGATAGGCACCGCCGATGTCGGTTCGGGCGTAAACGAGGCCCGGCTCGGACTCATTGAAGACAACGTCCGGCACATAGCCGCCACCGACGATTTCGACATTGCGCCAGCGATAGTCCGCCGTGTCGCTCGCGTCGGCGACCGCAGCGACGATGGGACTCGCCAGAATGATAATAATCAACGCGCGCGGAAAGTTGGCTGTCCTTGCCCACGGATTTCGCATAATCGCCTCCCCCTGTTGGCCACACGCGTGGTCCGACGACAAACCTCCTCTGCGAGCTCGCGGCCCGCGAGCAGGTCCCCAACGGCAATGTAGCCCCTGGACGAATGCGCTACCAATGAAAAAATCAAACGGTCGTATGTGCTATTTCATATAGGAACCCTACGCACCGCCGAGCGCCGGAGCCCGTGCTCCCGCAGCAACGTTTGTGCCGCCGATCACGATCACAATAACCAACACACAAGCGAACCTGGGGTGATCTGCGCACGGCGCACGATGGCCAAGTTGCTTTAGAGGAGGAAGACGGCGGGCTCGCATGGAGTGCGCTGCCCCCGGGGTGGCGCAATCGCCGGGCCGGAGGCAGCGCGGGGGAAGCGGCTGTGTACAGGCACCGCCGCACCAGCACTGTAGCTTCCGGGTCGCTGCGCGACTATTGAAAAAACAGGCGTTTGATATGCCGGAATCGGTATGCCATGCCCGTTTCACGCCAACTCACTGAGTCAACATCGGCTCACAATCGGCGCGGCAGCTCTCGGTGAGATACATCTCCTCAGCCAGGTCCTCTAGTGTCTCCAGCATGAGTTGGGCCCCGGCGGAAAGCTGGTGATGGCGTCGCGTAATCAGCCCGAATGCCCCTACGCCCAACGGCAGATTCCTAACTAGCACCTTTAGGGTCCCCGCCTTGACGCCGGATTGGACGGCTTGCTCGGGCAGGGCGACCAGCATGTTACTGTGCTCGAGGAGCGCCGTGATGACGGGCAAGGAAAGGGTCTCTACGATGTTGGTTGGCGGGGGAAGACCGTGTTGCACGAACAGGGCGGTCAGCTTCTCCCGCACCAGGCTCCCCGCCGGTGGAAGGATCCAGGGCTGCTCGATGAGGTCCTCGAGCCGCGGCTCCTGGCGTGCGGCTAACGGATGCTGTGCTCTCGCGATGATCATGTGGGGTTCATCATCAGCGAGCGGCCGGTACACCAGCTCATCCGTACGGATAGAGTCGAGCACGCGGCCCACGACCATGTCCAGACTTCCCTGGAGCAGCCGCTGCACCAGGTCTCGGCTGGGATCGATTTCGATTGAGACGTGGATACCGGGATAGCGCTGCTTCATGCGCACCACCGCTTGCGGTACGAGGTTGGTTCCGGGATTCAGGACCGTTCCGATGGCGGTTTTGCCCGCGAGCCCTGATCTGAGAGCCGTAATTTCGTCGTGCGCACGGCTCAGCTCCGATAGAGCCAGGCGGGCACGCCGGATGAGGATTTCGCCGTAAACGGTGGGCGTCATACCGCGGGCATGGCGCTCGAACAGTTGTACTTCGAGAGCGCTTTCTACCTGACCCAGGAGCTTTGAGGCGGCCGGCTGCGTCAGGCCCGCAGCCGCGGCGGCTCGCATGAGGTTACGTTCCTGGTCCAGATGGACCAGCAGTGCGAGCTGGCGGGTCTTCAGGTGAAGACGGCCGACCGATTTGACGGGGCGCGGGGCGACCGTCAACAGGTGTTCCAACATACTCACCCGACACCCCCTCAGCAGTCGGTGGAATGCCACAATAGAACGGGGGCGCCGCGGCTATTACAATTGCTTCGAGATTCTACGTGGATTACATTTCCCTCACATCGTATATCCCTGATTCAACTGGCACTTGTCGCCGTGTTCAGCGCGGATTGCCCCCGCAGACCTGACTTGAAGGACCCCCTTGGAAGCCCGGGTCTGCAGCGAATTCGCTTCGCGGACTATGAAGCGGACCTACGGACCGAGGAGTTGACCAAGTCCGGCCGGAGGCTGCGGCTACCCCACCAGTCCTTTCAAGTTCTTGCGATGCTGCTCGAAAGACCCGGGGATCTCGTCAGCCGCGAGGAGCTTCGCGCGAAACTGTGGCCGGCCGGGACACTGGTGGAATATGACCAGGGCCTCAACGCTGCGGTCAATCGCCTCAGAGAGGCGTTGTGCGACTCCGCGGAGGCTCCGCAGTTCATCGAGACGCTCCCAAAGCGGGGCTATCGGTTCATTGCGGCTGTCCAGCCGCAAGCCAATGTCTTGCGCTCCGCGGGCTTGCCGGATGGTGCGCCCCAGTCAGCACCCGCCGCGGCCGCCCCGGCAATCTTCGCCCGCCAAAGTCGATCCCGAAACAAGGTTCTTTTCGCCTGGGCGGCTGGGTTTGGAGCGATTCTGCTCATCGCGGTCGCGATCAACGCGATCAGTCATCGCTGGGTCACACGCGTTTCGACCGGAAGAGCGGTGGTTCCCCTTACCGGCCTACCCGGAGAGGAGCGTTCGCCAACGTTCTCTCCGGACGGAAGCCAGATCGCGTTCGCCAGGAAGGGCGGCCCGGGTACCGACCGTCAGTTTGATCTGTATGTGAAGTCGCTCGGATCGGAGCGGCTGCTTCAACTGACGCACCGCCCTTCCCGGTGGATCAGTCCTGCCTGGTCTCCGGACGGAAGCACAATCGCCTTCGCAAGGGAGGATCAGGAAGGCGGCGGGATCTTCGTGGTTCCGGCTCTCGGGGGATCGGAAAGGACCCTCGTAAGCGCCGGTCTCGCCCGGGGGTCTTTTATCCAGATCAACTGGTCCCCGGACGGCCGCCTGCTTGCGTATTCCGCCTACGGACCAACAGGTGCACCGCAGGTATATGTCATTTCACTGGACTCGCTGAGTACACGACCCCTCGCGCCGGCCCCCAAATGCCTGGCGGCGACCGAGCCTGTGTTTTCTCCGGATGGGAAGCAGATTGCCCTGGCATGCCTCTCGAGCACGGCGGTGTATTCGATTTACACGGTGGGATATCCCGGCGGACCCCTGCGGCGGCTTGCCTCCGTTACGGGATACCCCCAGGGTCTCGCCTGGGCCGCTGATGGAGAACGGCTGCTCTTCTCAACAGATCCGGGCGATGGAGGGGAGTTGTGGGCACTGCGCCTCGACGGAGAGCGGGTGCAGCTTCCGTTCGGCGAAGATAGCTCTGCGCCGGCCTTTGCTCCCCATGGCGACCGAATGGCGTACGTCCGCGGGCGAAACAATGTCGGTATATGGCGTGCGGATCTCGCGTCTGAACACCCTGAAGATTCCGCGGTCAGGCTCATCTACTCGACGCGAAGCCAGGTTCTGGGCCGTTATTCGCCTGACGGGTCACACATCGCATTCCAATCCAACCGGTCCGGGAGCGCGGAAATCTGGATGACGGACGCCCAAGGTGCCGATACGGACCGGCTAACATCATTCAACGGAGCCCTCAGCAGTGCTCCGAGCTGGTGTTCCGACGGACGCCGGATTGCATTTGATTCTCGTGCCTCCGGTCTCTCTTCCATCTACGTCGAAGATATCAATGAAAGAGCTCCGCGGAAGGTGGTGACCTCTGAGTCTAATCTGTCGTTTCCGGGGTGGTCGGAAGACTGTCGCTGGCTGTATGCAACCGACGGACAAGGTGGACTGTATCGGTTTGCGTCCGCGGGCGGGCCGGCTGTCCGATTCACGGAGCATACGTCGTCATATTTCCTGGTGGTCGGGGATCGGGTTATTTTCAACGTGACGGAGCCGCATGGTGTCGTGCTTTGGACCAAACCGGTGAGCGGCGGTCCGGAGAAACCTCTCGAGGCTATGAGCCCACTGCGCTACGATGACGCGTGGGCTGCGACAAGGGACGGCATTTATTTCACCGACACCTCTTCGAGGCCCATCAGCCTCAACTTCTACGAGTTCACGACCCGGGCGACTCGAAAGCTAATGGTGCTCCAGGAGATCCCCGTTCCTGGCGTAGGCCCTGGAATCGCCGTTTCCGCCGACGGACGCTGGCTGCTCTACACCGAAGCAGGCGATGAGCACAGTGAGATCATGTTAGCACCGGCTCAATGAGCAAAGGTGTTACTGGCGGGATGGTAATAGCCGTGTCGGGCGCCTATTGATCACGCTGATGTTTTGCCATGACAACGCTGGTCCGCGGCTCGCTGCAGGCGTTGTTCATACGCGACGCGGATTTTCATACGCGAGA
This sequence comes from Gammaproteobacteria bacterium, assembly GCA_034668025.1. Lineage (GTDB taxonomy): Bacteria > Pseudomonadota > Gammaproteobacteria > Steroidobacterales > Steroidobacteraceae > 13-2-20CM-66-19. Next base: position 6,880 of record JAXDQF010000445.1, read on the forward strand.
TTCGGCCAGAAGCCAACGCGGACATCTCAGTTCGAGCGTTGGTACTCGCGGAGCGCTGACTTCAAAATGATGAGTAGATTGGACGGCGTGCTGTCGTTTCTGCTCGCCAGATCGATGGCGCGCTCTTGAGCCTGGATTGCTCGATCGCGATGACCTAGCCTGCTCTGCGCCTCGGCTAGCGCAGCCCAGTTCCAGATCTGGTTGGCAGAGCTGGTCGTGTCAGAAGGTCCGGCTGTTGCCGTTTGCAGATACTCGCTGGCGGCCTCGTAAGCGCTATTCGACAGGTCCTTCTCATCTGCAATCGCCGTCGCTAATTTCACGCGGCAATGCGCACTCGAGAGCGATCCTCCGCGCCAGAGGGCGGAACGGCTATACAACATTCAACAACCCGATCCATCACCGTTAGCTCTTATGAACGACTTCAAACGAATATCCGTCAGGATCGAGCACATCCGCGGCATAATATCCGGGGTAGTACTCGAGTCTGGGTCGCGGGGAAATGTTGTCCTTGGCACCCGCTGCAATAGCCGCGTTGTAAAATTCGTCGACCTTCGCGCGATTTGTTGCCTTGAAGCCCCAGTGGATAGCTGCGGGATCGGGTGTGCCTTGCTTTAGCCAGAAGAAGGCGCTTTGGCCGTCACCAAATCCCCACAAATCGGGGTGGCCGTCCTTGCCCTTGAACGGCATGAAGAACTTGATGTTGAGCGGTGCGAGGGCCGCCTCATAAAAGGCTAACGACCGTTCGACATTCTCAACAGTTAAAATCATGTGGTCGAGCATATCTGTCTCTTTCATTTGAGGGTGGAGTAGGGTTGCTGTCTTTGATCGCCCCTATGCGAACCATGATGTCCCCCAGGATGATGCGGCCGATCGCAGGCAATCGTCCTTCTCGTGGCCGATGAGCCGTGCCGTGCTCCCGCATGAGATCTCGAAGAGCGTTTTCAAATGCTATGGTGCATAGTAATCGACCCGGATGCTCGAAGGAGGGCACAATGGAATTCGACCGCATCAATCCCATTACAGGTGAAATCGCCAGCTCAGCCGCGGCGATGTCAG
>JAXDQF010000446.1:0-9678 GCA_034668025.1 Gammaproteobacteria bacterium
AGATGCGGGACTCCGGTGCCCACACCCTCGCACAGGATGAGGCCACCTGCGTCGTGTTCGGTATGCCGAAAGAGGCAATCCGTCTCGAAGCGGCGGTCCGCGTCGTTCCCCTCGAAGCGATCCCCAACCTGATTCTCAACTCCCACTAGGCAATCGTCAGGGCGGCCTATTGCCCCGGCCGTCACAGTTCCTCTGCCACCGGTTTGCCATAGTTGTGCCCCGAGATTGGCGGAATTCCTGCCTATCCTGCGTCCGGACGATCGGACGATGGCTGGTGGTAGCAGGAGCTTCAAATGATGCGCGTGAGGAAAGCCCTTGGGTTTGCCGCCCTGGTTGCGGCCTGTGTGCTCGCGGAAGGGGCGGCCTGGGGCGTATTCGATAGTGCTGCGGTGCCCACGGGGACCAGCCTCAAAGTCCTGCGAGTCGTCCCCGAAGGAAACCAAGTCCCCGCCCCCGTGAGGCAGATTGTGGTTACCTTCGATCGGCCTGTCAGGGCCCTCGGTGACATGTCGGTGCCCAGCGCCCAGTCGCCCGTCAGCGTATCTCCCGAGATCGCCTGCCAGTGGCACTGGCTCGATCCGCGCTCTTTGGCCTGCGAGTTGAACGAAGCTCGAGCCCTCGTCCCTGCCACTCGCTACACAGTCACTGTGGCACCCGGAATCAAGGCCCAGGATGGCGCGGCCCTCGAGAACGAGTATCGCTGGTCGTTCACAACCGAGCGTCCCGCCATCACCCAATACACATTTCGGACCTGGCGCTCTGCGGGAATGCCAGTGGTCCGCCTGGTCTTCAATCAGCCGGTGACCCAGGACACGGTGCAGACGTATCTGCACTTCGGTGGCCAGGCGACCGTGGTCGCGACGCCTGATCAGTATGACCGCGAGGTTTACTACGTCCTGCCTTTGCCTGGAGAACCGGGTGCCGTGGTGTTTCCGTCTGGCACGCCGCCAGTCAAGAGTGATGACCGGACAACCGTCGGTACCAACACCGCCGGCCAGCGCATCGAGGCACGGCGGGTGTGGCTCGTGTCGCCATCACAAGAGTTGCCTGGCAACGCGACGATACAACTGAAGGTTACTCCGGGGCTGCGCAGTTACGCCGGACCCTTGACCGGTATTGAACGTCGGACGGTTGTGTCATTCGATACCTTTCCCGCGTTTCGTTTCCTCGGTGTGCGTTGCCTGAAGGGAACGACCTCAACTCTGATTCCCGCAACCACACCCAAGGATGCGCAACCGGCCTGCAACCCCTTCGGTAACGTCGCACTGGTATTCTCGGCACCCGTCATTGCGCCGGAGGTGAAAGAGCACCTGGTCCTGGCGCCTGATTTACTCAACGGTCGTACTGACTATGACCCTTGGCAGAACGTTTATCCCAATAGCCATCTGGGCGCACCTCACAAGCGGGGCACTGAGTACGCGGTGGAGCTGCCTGAGTATCTGCGCGCGTTTCAGCCCTACTCCATTGCGAGCCTGAAGGGACTGCGCGATGAATTCGGCCGGCCGCTGACCGGGCCGGCGGCCATGGAGTTTCGCACCGATCACCGACCGCCCCGGCTCAAAGTCACGCACCCGGTGGCTGTGCTGGAGAAGAATGCGCCCACCTCCATGCCGTTGTATGTCACGAATGTCACCGACATCGACATCCATTACAACAAGCTCACCGCTGCCGGTGGTGCTACCGACCTCACCTTCAGTCAACCCATCGATCGTGTCTGGGATACGGCTTACGCCACGCCCGCCCGGATTCGTGAGCTGTTGGAAGGCCATTCGGGAGTTGTCACAGGGTACTTCGAGCCCCACCCCTCCACAGTGACGGTCGACGGCTACCGCTACTTCGACGGACCGGACTCCGAACCAGGCCTGCCGCGGGGCCAGCCCGATCGCGACTTTTTTGCTGAAGTGACTCCGTTCCAGGTCCATACCAAGCTCGGGGCCTACAACACGCTGGTTTGGGTGACTTCACTCGACAAGGGCCTGCCGGTAGCGAAGGCCCGCGTGCGTTTGTTCCGTGATAGCTATCGAGGCCTCGCAGGAACCCAGGCGGTATTGGCGGAAGGCGTGACTGATCGTGACGGCCTGGTTGTCCTGGCCGGACGAAAGTGGCTCGCGCAGGAGTCCAAGGCGGGCACCGGACCCAAGGACACCTTCATGGTGCGAGTCGACTCCGGCGAGGACATGGCCCTTCTACCGCTGGATCGCACATTCCTGGTCGACGTCTACCGCGCGTCCCGGGGAACCATCTGGTCAGGGGCCGATTTTGGCAATGAGCAGAACCACATTCACACCTGGGGCACGACGGCTCAGGGTGTCTACAAGCTCGGCGACACCGTTCAATACAAAGTGTATGTGCGCGATCAAAACAACCTGTCGCTGGCTCCGGTCGCGGAGCGTTCAGGCTACGAGCTGAGCATCGAGGATCCGACCGGCAAGGTTGTCCAGACCGAGGCCAATATCAAACTGTCGGACTTCGGCGGGTACGCCGGCTCATTCCACGTGCCCCTCGCCGGTGCGGTCGGCTGGTATCAATTCAATCTGAAAGGCCCCGGCTCGAGCGGGGTCATGGTTCCGATGCGGGTGCTCGTTGCCGACTTTACTCCGGCCCCTTTCCAGGTTAACAACACGCTGAACGGGCAGTTGTTTCAGCCAGGCGACTCTGTGGAAGTCGCGACGCGGGCAGCACTGCATGCGGGCGGGCCCTACGCTGGCGCCTCGTCACGCGTAACCGCGCGCCTGTTCCCGCAGGCTCTCGAGATCACCACACCCGTGGCCAACGGATTTGAGTTCGCGAGCATCGATCCCCCGGGCCATTGCTCCTGGGAACGGGGGCCTGATGTCCTGACGGTTCACCAATCGGACGCGACTACGAGCGACAACGGCGAATTTACGACTCAGTTCGTGCTGACGGATGCCAACATGTTGAGCGCCAGGCTCGAGGTTGAGAGTGCCGTTCGCGATGAACGCGGCAAGTATGTCGCAAATCGCAGCTATGCTGAATTCCGGGGCCGTGATCGCTTCGTAGGGTTGCACAACGAGCACTGGACACTCGAGGAAGGCAAGCCTGCCACCATTCAATACCTCGTCGTGGATAAAGCCGGCAAGGTTGTGCAGGGCGAGCCTGTCTCGGTCTCCGTCGAAGGCCAGATCGTCAAGGCGGCGCGGGTCAAAGGCGCCGGCAGCGCCTACCTTACGAGCTATGAGCCGCAGTGGCAGTCCGACGGCTCCTGCAGTGGCTCTTCCGGAAACGCAGCTCAGTCCTGCACGTTTGTGCCCAGCCATCCGGGTCTCTACAGCATCATGGCTTCCGTCGAGGATACCCATGGCAATCTGCAGAAGACCGAGATGTGCACGTGGGTGACGGGCAAAGGCCGTGTGCTTTGGGAAGAGCCCGCCGACATGAGCCTGAGTGTCATACCCGAAAAGCCGTCGTACAAGGTCGGCGAGCATGCGCGCTACCTGGTCAAGAACCCTTTCCCGGGAGCCAAGGCTCTCATCACCATCGAACGCTACGGCGTCATCAAACACTGGGTCCAGGTTCTGTCCGGCAACACGCCCGTCATTGATTTCAAGGTGGAGCCCGACTTTGTTCCGGGCTTCTATCTGTCGGTCGTGGTGACGTCGCCGCGTGTGGCCCCTGTGCCGGGAGCCGCGACTTTCAATGAGGACGGAGTTGATCTGGGTCGTCCCACCTACCGTATCGGCTACCTCAAAGTCCCGGTGACCGATCCTTACAAGACTCTCGACGTGCGCATCAAAAGCGATCGGGCCGGATATAAACCGCGTGACACGGTGAAATTGCAACTGTCCGCCGCTGCACTCGCCTCCCCTGCCAACAAGGAGCCGGTGGAATTTGCAGTGGTGGTTCTGGATGAAGCCGTGTTTGATCTCATCCGGGACGGCAAGAGTTACTTTGACCCGTACAAGGGCCTCTATGCGCTCGACGACCTGGATCTGTCCAATTACAGCCTGCTGACCCGGCTCATCGGCCTGCAGAAGTTCGAGAAGAAAGGCGCGAATTCCGGTGGTGACGGCGGTGCGGGCTTCGACATGCGTACCGTCAACGAGTACGTTGCCTATTGGAACCCCTCGGTCCCGGCGGACAAACGCGGTCGGGCCGCCGTCTCGTTCCAGCTACCGGACAATCTGACAGGTTGGCGCGTGTTTGCGATTGCCGTCACTCCTGGAGATCGACTGGGCTTGGGCGACTACAAGTTCAAGAGCTCCAAGCTGACGGAGCTGCGGCCCGTGTTGCCCAACCAGCTCACCTCGGGGGACCGTTTCACAGCCGGCTTCAGTGTGCTCAATCGCTCCGATAAGACCAGGACCATTGATGTCAATTTGGAAGCACACGGTCCGATTGAGTCAGGTGTAGCGAGCACGCACCAGGCGGTTACTCTCGGCCCCTTCAAACGGGAGACGGTCTGGCTGCCCGTCAGCACGGTCAGTGACGGCAGCATCCGGTTCACGGCAACTGCGTCTGACAAACTCGACAAAGACGCACTCGCGCAGGCGTTGCCTGTGCATAAACGGGTTTCGCTGGATGTTGCGGCGAGCTACGGCACCACTGTGACGTCCGGAATCGACGAAGTTCTACAGTTCCCCGCTGGAATGATGCCAAACGTGGGAGACGTGTCGGTCACGTTCGCGCCCAGTGTCATCGGCAATCTTGATGGCGCCATGCGCTATGTGCGCGACTACCCCTATCTGTGCTGGGAGCAGCGGCTCACGAAGGCGCTGATGGCGGCCAACTACATTCAGCTGCGAGCCTATCTGGGGGCCGACATCGTCTGGCCGGAGGCCCAAACCCTCCCCCAGACATTCCTGAACGACGCCTCGATGTTCCAGGCACCCAATGGAGGCATGGCTTTCTGGACCCCTGAGGACTCCCGTGTGAGCCCTTACCTTTCGGCTGCAACTGCGCTGTCCTTCAATCGGCTCCGGGACGCGGGTTATTCGGTGCCGGCGGATGTTGAGAAGCGTCTCGACGGTTACCTCCAGGCGTTGCTCCGCTCGAATACGACACCCACCTTCTACAGTGAAGGTATGGTTTCCAGCGTACGGGCAGTCGCACTTCAGGCGCTCGCGGAGCGTCACCAGGTGACGGTCCCCGATTTGCAGCGCTACGAGAAGTACATACCGCAGATGGATTTGTTTGGCCTCGCCGCGTATCTGGACGCCGCCGTCAAGGTGAAGGGTGCCGACACCCTGGCGCGCTCGGTCGCCGGAGAGATTCTCTCGCATGCCAACCAAAGTGGGGGGCAGTTTCACTTCAGCGAGAGATGGGATGACGGGTATTCGCAGATGTTGGGGACGCCGATGCGCAGTAACTGCGCTGTTCTGAATGCGTTCCTCGACTACGGCGAAACTCCCCAGGGTGCGGGCCTGGTCGGCGATGTGCCTTTCAAGCTCGTGCGCGTGATCACCCAGACACGCGGTAGCCGCGACCATTGGGAGAACACACAGGAGAATGTGTTCTGCAGCTCGGCGCTGGTGCACTACGCTGCGCTTTACGAGAAGGACACGCCCGCGCTGAAGGCCAGCGCCACCCTCGACGGTGCGGCGATCGGTAGCGCCAACTTCAGCGCATTCAAGGATCCGCCCGCGCTCATCAGCAAGCCGAACGGTGTTTCCGATGCGGGACGCAAGGCCACGGTGCACATCGACCGCGAGGGCACCGGCCGGCTCTACTACTCCACCCGGCTGAGTTATTCATTGACGGAGCAGGCTGCGACCGAAACCAACGCCGGGATGGAGGTGCATCGGGAATACAGCGTGCAGCGAGAGGGTCGTTGGCAGCTTCTGGCTTCGCCGATGAGCGTCAAGCGCGGAGAACTGGTGCGTGTCGATCTGTATCTCTCGCTGCCTGCGCCTCGGCATTTCGTGGTTGTTGACGATCCAGTGCCCGGGGGTTTGGAGCCCGTCAATCGGGACCTGGCGACGGGTTCCACCGTTGACGCGGATGCCACGGAATTCCAGGCGTCAGGAGGATCGTTCTGGTTCAAATACTCGGATTGGAGCGAGTACGGTATTCAGCTATGGTCGTTCTATCATCGCGAGCTGTTGCATGAGGCTGCCCGCTTCTATGCCGACTACCTTCCGGCTGGAAACTATCACCTGAGCTACGGTGCGCAGGCGATGGCGGAGGGAGAGTTCAGCGCCTCGCCGACCAAGGCTGAGGAGATGTATGACCCGGATGTCTACGGCAAGGGGCTTCCCACGCATTTGACGGTGGGTCATGAGTAAGTTGTTGCGTTGTCTGCGAGTGCTCCTGGGATTGACCTTGGCGGGCGCTTTCGTGCTCGCCATCGCCACCTGGTTGGCTATGCGAGATTTTCCGGAAGATCTGAATTCGCTGACGGGCACGACAGTGAAGTCCCAGGTATTGGCTCGTGACGGGACGCCGCTGAGTTACACGCTCGAGAACAGTTGGAATACCACCGATGTGGTACCGCTGACGGCGGTTCCGGCGCTACTGCAGACGGCGTTGATAGTCTCGGAGGATCAACACTTCTATCAGCATAACGGCGTTGACTGGCCAGCGCGTTTCGCCGCCCTCCTGCTGAACGTTCGCGAGGGCAGCGCGGTTCGAGGTGCGAGCTCCATCACCGAGCAGGTGGTGCGCATGGTGCATCCGCGACCGCGCACTTTGTGGTCGCGCTGGGTTGAGGGTTTCGAGGCCACCCGGCTGAATTCCCGCCTGTCGAAGGCGCAGATACTCGGGTTCTACCTGAATCAGGTGCCGTACGCTGAGCGGCGGCGGGGTGTGGCGCAGGCTGCGCGTCTGTACTTCAGTCGGGGGTTGGATACGTTGTCGCCTGGTGAGCAGCTCTCGCTTGCCGTGCTCGTTCGCTCACCCGTCGGGATGGATCTGCGCCGTAACGCTCCCAGAGCCCGTTGGGCGGTCAATCAGCTCGCGGACCGCCTGAGCCTGCGTGGTGAGTTGAGCCCGGCTCAGCGCGAGCAGATTCGCGCCGAACCCTGGGTGCTCAACGATTCCTCAGGCTCAGTTGAGGCCAGTCATTTCGTTGGCCACGTACTGAGCGCATCTCGCAGCGGACCCGTCCGCGCGCAAATTCGCACGACCCTCGATCCCCACGTACAGCTCACTGCCCAGGAAATTCTCGACAACGCGCTGGCTGGGCTGGCCAAACGGCACGTGCACGACGCCGCCCTCCTCGTCATCGATCACCAGCACAACGAAATTCTGGGCTGGGTGGTCGGCCGGGGGAAGTCCAGTCGCACGACTGAATCAGGCTACGACACCGTGCTCACGCCCAGGCAGCCGGGCTCCACCATGAAGCCTCTGCTGTACGCGTTGGCGTTGGAGCGCGGTTGGACTGCAGCAACGATGATCGACGATTCAGATCTCTCCGAAGCCGTTGGGAGTGGTCAACATACCTTCCACAACTACAGCCATCGCCAGTACGGCCTGCTGCGGTTGCGTGAGGCGTTGGGCAACTCGCTCAACATACCGGCCGTCAAGACGCTGAAATTCGTGGGCGATGAAGCCTTCATGGAGCGACTGCATCTGTTGGGCGTGAACAGCTTGACTCAGCATCCGGATTTCTATGGCGACGGACTCGCGCTCGGCAACGGCGAAGTCTCGTTGTACGAGATGGCCCAGGCCTACACTGTGCTGGCACGCCAAGGTCGCTTTCAGGCGCTGACAGTGCTGGCAGACGCCACCGTACCGCGTCCCGAAGCGAATGTTTTCACACCGGCCGTGGCCACTTTGATCGGCAACATCATGGCCGATCCCGATGCCCGCATGCTCGAGTTCGGGCGTGGCCTGCAGTTCCCGGTCGACACAGCCATCAAGACGGGCACTTCCACTGATTATCGGGACGCGTGGGCGATCGCCTTTGATTATCGACATACTGTTGCCGTTTGGATGGGAAACCTCGACGGGTCCGCGATGGATGGCGTGACGGGTGCCGTAGGTCCCGCGATGGTGCTGCGTTCCGTTTTCTCGCAGCTCAATCGCAACCAGGACACGCAGCCTCTGACTCTCAGTCGCGACCTGGTTCGTGCCGACATCTGCCGGCGCGACGGCCTCCTTGCCGATGACGTCTGCGAGTCCACCTCAGAATGGTTTATTCCCGGGACCGTGCCGCCACGCACAGGCTCATCCGTGACGGCCACGTCAGCTCAGTACCACTTGCTACAGCCCACCGCTGGGCTCCTGGTAGCACACGATCCACGGATACCCAGTGAGTTTGAAGCGTTGCCCATGCAGATCGCGCCGGTCGCGGGGTTGCAGCGAGTCGAGTGGTATGTGGACGGCAAGCTCGCCTCGAGCACTGCGAGTCCGAGCTACCCTTGGCCTTTACAACACGGGACGCACAGCGTGCATGCCAAGGTTTGGAATTCTGCGGATCCTCATGTCACGGATGAGATCCGCTTTCACGTGAATTGATCCGCCGTCAGCTCATCCAGGCAGTCACGTAACTTGGCCGCCATCGGCGGCTCTGAGCCGGGACGCAATACGGTTGAGTGAGTACCCGGTACGTCGATGACGCGAACGCCTCCCCGGGCGAGGCGACCCCAACCTAACGTGCGGCTGTAAGTGCCGGTCACGCTGCGATCCATGGCACGAAACAAAGTAATCGCGCCCGGATATGACCGCGGTCGGTACGCGCGGACGGCACGCTCCATCGCAGTCCAGACAGCGTTCTTCGTCCCCTCTTCAGCAGGTCGTTGCCCGGGCGTGCTCTCAACCCAATGGGTAAGTTTGCGCCACAGGTAAGTTGCGCGTTGGTTGCGAGGTAACCGTTTGATGGTTTCCAGTTGAAATCGCGCCTCGTCCAGCCATCCACGCCGGCCACCGGGCCGCCGGGCGTCAGCTTCCAGGATGGCGAGCAGACCCACGCGCTGCCCAGCGGCACGCAACTGCTGTGCCATCTCATACGCAATGTGCGCACCTGCCGAATGCCCTCCCAACAAGTAGGGCCCCTTGGGCTGCACTGCGCGTACCTCCACAATGTACCGAGCTGCCATCGCCTCGATCCGATCCAGGGGCGTCTCGTCAGTGTCCAGTTCGGGAACACGTACACCGTAGATCGTATGGCCGGCGCCAAGGTGATACGCCAGGTCGCGGTAAGCGGTGATGTCACCGCTGATGTGGTGGACCAGAAACAGGGGCGCCCCCGAGTTGCCCTCGGTTAGGGGTACCAGGGCGGCACCATTCGAGACGCCAGCGGCCAGTCTGCTCGACAGCATCTCGATTGTGGGGGCTTCGAACAGCAGCCCTGGGGATAGGCTTCGGGCCAACATCTTCTCGATGGCTGCGGCGACCTGGACCGCGGACAGCGAGTGACCACCCAGCTCGAAGAAGTCGTCGCGAATGCCAATTGGGCGCGCCTGCAGAACCGCTTCCCACAGACCGACGAGTCGGGATTCGAGCTCATTGCGGGGTGCGATGTAGTTGTTCTGCTCCTCCTCCCCGGTGATCGCGGGCAATGCCCCGCGATCCAACTTGCCGCTGGGCGTCAGGGGCAGCGCGGGGATGGATTCGAAGCGGTTTGGCATGAGAGCCGGGGGAATGCGATCGCGGACGAAGGCGCGCAAATCGGCTGCGGGGACCGCATTCGAGCCACGCGGCACCACGTAGGCGGTCAGCCGTTTACCGGATGGGGTATCAGAACAAACTACCGCTGCCGAGCGCACGCCAGGGTGGTCC
>JAXDQF010000447.1:0-2900 GCA_034668025.1 Gammaproteobacteria bacterium
GGCGTTTCTCGCGATCCGGCGGCGCCTCGACGAAGCGCCCGATCTCACTTTCAAAGCCCTCGTAGAATTCACCGATCTGGGCGACGAGCGAGCGCATCAGGCGGGGCTTCAAGGTCTCCCAGCCATCGCGCGCGATCACCGGAGCGGCGGGCAGATAGATATACGCAAGCGACTGGCCCGCGGGGGCCTGCGTCGGATCGGAGTTGCTGAGCGGGGTAACAGACACGGCGACCCGGTCCGGCAGCTCCCCACGCCGGGCAAAGTCAAAGCTCCGCCGCACCTCATCCGCAGTTCCAATCAAGCCGCACGCCTTGTTGAGATCCACATTGTCATGGCGCATGTCCTGATGCTTCTTCAACCGCAAGGGCTTCGACATCGCAATGTTTGCAAGGAAGGGCAACACGTTCGAGCGACCGGCAGGGGCATGCTCAACGCGAACTACAAGGCGGCGCTCGATGCCACCGGGTGTCGCCATGTTGAAGGTGGTCTTCGGATCGGACGTTGCAATGACGACGTCGGAGCGGATCACGCGACCGTCTACGATTCGCACGCCACGCGTTTTGCCGTCCTCTATCACGATCTCGGCGACGGGCACGTTCAGAAAAAGCGTGCCGCCAAACTTCTCGTACGCCGCCGACAGGGCATCCGACAAGCTCTGCATGCTGCCGATCGGCTTACCAACCCCAACCGCATGCAACATGCCGAAGATCATATACGCGGTGGCATTGCCGTCTTCGTCGAGCGGGCCGGCACCGGCAGCGATACCCGTCAGCAATGCGATAGAGGCGGGATGCTCGAACCATTCGCAGGCAATCTGGTCCGCCGTGCCGGCGGCGAGGTTCTCGAGCTCCCCGCGCAACCGCCGATTGCGCACCCCGGCCCGAATCAGCTTGAGCAGAGCGCCGGGACTCCAGGGCCGTCCCGGATCACGTTCCATGATCAGACGCCCGAAGTCCGCCAGCGCTTCGAGCACCTTCGCGAACTCGAGATACGCTTTCCCATCGGCCCGCGACAGGCGCCCCATGTCTTCGGCCGTGCGCCGCGGGTCGCGGAATACGGCAATGGAGTTTCCGTCCGGGTGCAGATAGGCGTATGAAGGGTCCGGATCGACTGTGCGCAAGCCGTATTTGGCCAGCTCGAATTCCTCGATGATTCCCGTGAAACGCAGAAAGATCAGCTCCACGGCGCAGGGGGTGACCATATGCCGGGGCGCCTCGGGAATCAGATAGCCGGAGCTGGTCATGCCGCCGACCTTGCCGCTGCGTTCTACGATGGCGACGCGATGCCCGGCACGCGCGAGGTAACAACCGGCAACCAGCCCATTGTGTCCCGCGCCGACGATGACGACGTCATAATCCCCCGCCACTGACTGCTCCTTTCCAAGATTGACCGTGCGAGATTTCAAGGCTCATGCCTTGGCACACGGCCTCACCTATCCTGCCTGCGTGGCGACCACGCGCGCGAGCACAGCCATTTGATCTCCCGTCAAACGAGACTTGGCGACCCGGGCCCTGTCCATGGCGCCACGTTCACCGGAATCGCCGACATGCGCGGCATTGCATTGATGGACTCATACACAGCCGCGTCGTGAATCAGGAAATTGGTCGAGGCTCCGTGGCGCCGATACTGCTGCGGGTCGTTGTTGCTCAAGTCCCCCCAGTTGTGGCTCATGGACACAACGCCGGTCCGCAGGGCCGCATCCGCAGCGGCAATCGCGACGGTGGATCCCGCCTCGGACGTGATCTCGACCCAGTCTCCAGTCTTGATATGCAGCCGCTCCATGTCTTGCGGGTTCAAGTAGAGCGGGTTGTAAGGGTTACGATCCCGGACGCTGGGCGTCTGATGTCCAATGGAGCCGTTGAGATCCCGCGAGCGGCGCACCGCCAGGCGGAACGCAAATCCGGGGCGGCGAGTAGTTTCATCGAGCACGCTCGATACTTCCCGCCGCACGTCCTCCGGTGCAACCGTGAAGCGGCCGTTTGCGCCGGGACGTGCGGGCTGTACAACTTCCGCGGCCTGCGGCCCGCACCAGATACCGTCAGGGCAGGCTTTGAGCTCATCCAGACTTATCATGGCGCTTCCCATGCTCAGCCGCAGCAGATCTTCGGACGTTGGTGGCTTATTCATGTCCAACGGCACGCCGGCATAGTCGAGTGGCAGCCTCAGGCGTTTGGCCAACGACCAGAATACGTACCAGTCATCCACCACGTCGGCACCTTGCGGCGGTTTCACGATCGCTGGCGTGTACTGACTCCATGCGTCCAGGTACAGAGGGAAACCCAAGGTGATCGGAATGTCAGGCCGCTCGTACTGCAGAGTGGTGGGCAGAACATAATGAGCGAGGCTTGCCGTTGCCGTCATGTGTGGGTCGAGGACGACGAGCAGCTCCAGGCTGCGCAATGCCGCGATCATCTTTGTCTTGTCCGGTACCGAACTCGCTATGTTGGCGCCATCGACGATGAGGGCTTTGATCTGCCCCTTGCCGGGAGTCAGGATCTCATCGGCCAGCGTGGCGGTGAGTCTCTCGCCAAAGAGATTCCCAACACCCCGGATGCGGCTGGGCGGAAACGCATTCCACGGTCGCTGTGCGGGCACCACTTCCGCATACCACTCGCCCTTGGGCAGCAACGGATCGGCATTCGGCATCCGATCACCGGCACGTTTGAAACGACCGCACACCACCGCGATCGTCTGCGCGAGGTGCTCAGCCAGGTTAGAATGCGGCGCCATGTTGGGCCCGGTACCGGTTACTATGACGCCGTGCCGGGACTCGATGCTGAACATGCGAGCGGCGCGGCGCAAATCCGCAGCTTCGATGCCGGCCCGATGCGCAACCGAGTCAGGAGTAAACGGGGACACTGCCTGGCGCAGCTCGTCCAGCCCGTCCACATAACGTTCGC
>JAXDQF010000448.1:0-7244 GCA_034668025.1 Gammaproteobacteria bacterium
GCGGTGAGAGTTTGATGCCGCGGCAGCGCAGTCCTTCGGCCATGCGCCAAAAGGCGGACCCGGTCTTGCAAGCGCGCGGCCAGGCCCAGCAGTCCGAATACCTCTACGCGCCCTGCCGCCAATTCGATCGCCAACGCGACCCCGTCGAGTCTGCGGCAGATGTCGGCAACGAGCGGTGCCTCGGTGTCGCTGAGTTCGAAGCGGCCGAGGCTGGACGTAACACGTTCAACGAAAAGCTGAACGGCGGAGTAAGTGAGCGCTTCATTGGCGCTCAAATCGATTGATGCCGGAGGGACTTCGAGAGGGGAAAGACGATACACACTTTCGCCTTCTGCTCGCAGGGGTTCGCGGCTCGTCGCCAGGATGCCGACGCCGGCAGCGCCTTTGAGCAGGTTCTCAACCAGGACGGCAGCAGCCTCGACAACTCGCTCACAACAATCCAGGACGATCAGCATCCGCTTGCTGCGCAGGAATGCAACTAACCCGCGGCTTGGATCATCTTCGGCAATCTCGAGTGCGAGGGTCGAAGCGAGCTTGCGCGCAACTAATGAGGTGCCCAAGAGAGGTGCACAGTCGACCAGGTAGACTCCATCTTCATATGAAGTCCTCGCTTGTTCCGCGACCGCCAAGGCGACCGATGTCTTGCCTATTCCGCCCGGCCCAACGATCGTGACAAAGCGATGTCTGTTTAATCGCGCGGCGATGTCGTTAACAGCATCTGCGCGACCGATTAACCGCGTCAGGCGCGCCGGCAGACCAGACGTGGATTCGATAAGAGGAGCTCGTGGCTCGATGGATTTTAGTGTCTGCGCCGTCGACAGAGGCGCAACAAAACGATAGCCGCGCCCGGGAACCGTCATCAGGTAGCGGGCACCACCTTGGCCATCGCGAAGGGCCTTTCGTAGCAGGCCCATTTGAGTTCTGAGATTGCCCTCATCGACAACGAGGCCAGGCCAAACACGAGCGAACAATTCGTCCTTGGTGACGACCTGGCCCGCGCGCTCAACCAAAACGATCAAGAGGTCGAGTGCACGAACGCCGATGTGAACGGGTGTATCACGCTCGAGCAGCAGATGCGCCGCGGGCCGCAGACAAAACGGCCCAAACGAGATCGCGCTATCATCGGGCGGGGCGACTCCATCGGTAACCAAAGATCCGCCTCCACTTCCGGACGAGGCTCGCGTGCCTCAGCGGACGAATGGCTTAGACAGCAAACCCATCAATCGGGGCCCTTCAGGAACCGGAGCACTCGAGAATGCGGGCAAGTTTTCGCAACGCCCGGCAAAGCGCGCTAGCTGAGGAAATCGCTCGGCCAAATTCAGGTTGGGTCGGGCAAGCGCGGCAAACGTAAAGGCGACCGCGGTTGTCACATCGGCTTGGCTTATGTTCGGCGTCCCCGCTATCCAACCGATATCATCAATGATCCCTGCGGCCACATTCAGGTGTTGGAAACCGCCGAGCACTTGTCGATCATTATGCTCAATCCAAGGTGTGTGGACCTTTTCAGCCGGTCTTACGCGATCCTCATAGAATGCCCATTGAGCCTTTTCCGCGCACGCAAGCGCAATGGCAGCAGTTTGAACGACGCGCCGTCGTAGCGCGCCGTCGCTTGGTGTCAAACGCCGCTCTGGACTAACCATGTGGTCGATCTCATCGAGGATCGCTCCACTCTCGACGAGATTTTCACCGTCATCGAGCGCTAGTATGGGGATACGTACGAGGGGATTGTAGCGTCGGACGATGTCGGGTTCCCCGAAGACAAAAACCTCCTCGGATTCAAATGGCAGGTTCAGGATGCTCAAGCTAATCGCCACTCTGCGAACGAAGGGAGAAAGGAAAACACCTATCAATCGCATGGCCCGATCCCCCCAGGTACTCGCTTGAAGAAAGGTTGAGGAAAGTCGGTATTTCAGTAGAACCTGCACCTAGCGAGTTTTACAATAGTCCAAGCTACGCGGCAAGCACAACCAGGCGTCATAAGCCTCGCGCTCGCTCGTGTTGATCTCTCGACCACCCAGACTCCCATCTCACCGGGATAGGACTGCGCATCACGAGGAGGAGCGTGGGTCTGCCGAGCAGGTTTAGAAGTCCCTTTGCCGCGACTAGTGGCATTCTTACTCTCGCGCGAAAGTCCAGCCTGGGCCTTGCCGCAGGCTACTCGCCCCCCACCACCGCAGCTCCCCCGGCCGGCCGGTGCGCGATCCAGCAGATCGGAATGAGTAGCAGAACCGTCCAGCCGAACAGATAGAACAAATCCAGCGTCGATAGCAGATAAGCCTGACCGACCACTCCTTTCAACGCGGCGGCGGCAGCCCCGCCATCACTGAGTCCCAGGCGCATGAAGTTTCCGACGCCCTCACGAAGTACGGGGCTGAAGGCACTCAATGACTCAACCAACCGCGATTGATGCAGGGCCTCCCGCCTGTCCCAAAAGGTGGTGGTCAAAGAGGTTGCAAAGCCGCTCGCCGTAATACGCAGGAAGTTGTTGAGTCCGGAGGCGGCAGGGAGCTTGTCCGCGGGCAATCGATCGAACGTAATGGTCAGCAACGCGATGAAGAACGTGCCCATGGCAAAGCCTTGCACCAGCGTCGGCACGGCGAGCACCCACGAGCTCGCATCCGGTGGGTACGCAGCCCGCATGAAATATGAGAGTGCAAAGATAGCAAAAGAGACTGTTGCAAACCATCTGGCGTCAAAGCGCCCGATGAACTTTCCAACGAGCGGTGCGGCCAGCAGCGCCGTGATGCCGCTCGGCGCTGTAACAATACCGGCCCACGTCGCCGTGTAGTTGAGCTGGGTTTGCAGCCACAGCGGCATCAGCACAACGTTGCCGAAGAACAGGCCATACGCCAGACACAGTGCCACGGTGCCGAGCGTGAAGTTCGGCCACTTGAAGAGCGAAAGGTCGACGATGGGGTGTTCCTCGGACACTTCCCAGATAATCCACGCCGCAAGGCTCACCACGGTGACAATGCAAAGCCCGATAATGACGTTGGAATTGAACCAGTCTGCTTCCTTCCCCTGGTCGAGCATGATCTGCAGGGAACCGACCCACACCACCAGCAGAGCCAGTCCGACACCGTCAATCTCGAGCTTCTGCGCCGGGCTCTCGCGGGTCTTCAGCGAGCGCCAGCACGCCCAAGCGCTGAAAATGCCTACGGGTATGTTGATGAGGAAGATCCAGCCCCATGCGTAATTGTCGGAAATGTAGCCGCCGAGAATCGGTCCGCAGATCGGTGCCACAAGTGTGGTCATCGACCAGATTGCCAGGGCCGTTCCCTTCCGATTTTCCGGGAACAGAGTCAACAGCAGTGCCTGCGAGCCCGGGATGATAGGTCCCGAGACGCCGCCCTGCAGTACACGAAAGAGAATCAGTTCCGTCATGTTTCCGGAAATGCCGCAGAGAAACGATGCGACGGTAAACAACACGACCGATGTCACGAAGGTGCGCACAATCCCAAATCGGCGCATCAACCATCCCGTCAGTGGTACCGACACCCCATTGGCCACGGCGAAGGAAGTGATGATCCACGTGCCCTGATCGGCCGAAACGCCGAGGTAGCCGGCAATAGTAGGTATTGAGACGTTCGCAATAGTAGTGTCGAGCACTTGCATAAACGTCGCCAGTGCCAGCGCAAGCAGCGTGACACTTCGCGGGATTCCCACCGAGGACGCAGTTTGTGGCACGGCGGCGTCCATCGCTAGCGACTGAGATTCGCGGCAACTTTGGAAGCGCTGTTCGGAACTGCAAGGTTATCTCTTATGATCTGGGCGATACGGGCGTCTTCCTTTGGGTCGTCGGCAAGACTCGCCTGCGACGGAATGGGAATCTCCCGTACGCGCTGGGACACCAGTTGCCCCGAGGTATCTCGAATGTCGACAGTGGCTGTAACGGACAACCCGATGCGTAGCGGATGCGCACGCAGTTCGCTTTGATCGAGCTGGATTCGCACCGGCAAGCGCTGAACGATCTTGATCCAATTACCAGAGGCATTTTGAGCGGGTAGGAGTGCGAAGGCAGTGCCGCTGCCCGCCGACAGGCCGACGAGCTTTCCGTGATACACCGCTGCCCTGCCGTACATGTCAGCGCGTAGCGTGACCGGCTGGCCGACCCGCATGTCGCGCAGTTGAACTTCCTTAAAGTTGGCGTCCACCCAGACCGCATCCAGTGGAACGATGCCCATCAGTGGCGTGCCCGCGGCAACTCGCTGACCCACTTGAACCGATCGGCGCGCAACGACCCCGGGGACAGGTGCGGTGAGCCGCGTGCGTCGCAACGCTAGTGAGGCGTCACGGACAGCCGCCATCGCCGCCAGTACTTGAGGGTGAGTGGGAATGGTGGTCCTATCGATCTGCGCCGTCATCTCGTTGAGGTGCTCCCGCGCGGCGGTGAGCGAGGCGCGTACCTGGGTGATCCTGTCCTGCGTATGCTGGAATTCCTCGCTCGATACGGCACCGTCGCTGAGCAACCCCGAGCGACGTTCGTGGTCCCGCTCGGCCTGCCGGAGCTCGACTTCACGATCGCGAATTTCGGCTCGGAGTTGATCGGCCTGCGCAAACAGCGCGCGAACTGCCCTTACGGCGCGGGCAAGATTTGCCTCGGCGTTGCTCGCTGCCACCCCTGCGTCAGCTGGGTCCAATTCCAGGAGCGGTTGACCTTGAGCGACAGACTGTGTGTCATCAACGTGCAGTTGAATGACTGTGCCCGGAATGTCGGTCGTGATCTGCACGACGTCCCCGTTCACGTAGCAATCATCCGTGCTCTCAACGTAGCGCGCGTACCCGTACCAGTAGCTCGCATAACCTACGGCGCAAATAGCAATTACACCGGCAAGGATCTTGAGGTTGCGGCGCCGAGTGCTGGCGGCTGGCGGGGCAGTCGGCGGCGGGGCGGCTGCCGGTGGGGCGGTCGGCGCATCGGGGCGGCTGGATGAGTCATTCATGTGAGAGGTCTCCGAACACACGCCCGATCAGTGAGACGTGGTCGCACTCGCTACGGTGGAATCGAGATGGAAGTCTCCGCCGACATCAATTAGCAGCGTGACCCGGGCGATATCTCGCGCCGACAGAAGCTCGACGCGTTGGCGTCGGGCTGAGAGGACCTCGGTCTCTGTTGTCAAGACCGACAGGTACGTTGTGAGGCCCGACCGGTAGCGTTCGGTGGCGAGGCGAAACGCATCCTCGGCGGCGTCCAGCGACTGCTGTTGGTGCTGAAGACCTGAATCCAATGCGACAATGTTGCTGATCTGGTCAGCGGTCTGCTGTACAGCCCCCAGGACTGTTTGGTTGTAGGTTGAAACGGCGAGGTCCACGTCCGCAGCGTTGCCGCGGTAAAGCGCTCTGAGCTTGCCGGCATCGAAAACCGGCAAATGGATCGCCGATCCCACACCATAGCTGCGGGAACTACCGTGGAAGAGGTTGTCGAACCCGATGGCAGACGTGCCTGCAAAGGCAAGCAGATTGACATCCGGGTAGAAGGCAGCTTTCGCCGCCGCCAGGCCGGCACGCGCGCTGACAATGCGCGAATGTGCTGCGAGCACATCTGGACGCCGAGCCAGCAAATCGAACGGTAGGGAGCCTGGTAATGCAAGTGCCGTGTCCGCTCGTAGCCGCGGACGCTCCATCGTGTCATGAGCCGTAGCTCCCTGTCCGGTCAACGCGGCGAGCAGGTGTACGGCACGGTCACGTTCGGCATGAACCTGTGTCAGATCGACGCGTGCATCCGCGACAGCGCCTTCTGCCTGACGCAGCTCAATCCTCGTATCGAGTCCGACCTTGAACCGTCGTTGTGTGATGGTCAGTATCTGTAGCCGTTGTTGTTCGGCGCGCTGAGCAACATCAGCGAGTGCGTAGGCTCGATCGAGCTCGAGGTATGACCGCACGACTGCTCCGGCGATCGCAAGTCGTGCACCGGCGGAATCGAACGCCGCGGCGTCGGACCGAGTGTTGGCCTGCCCAATAAGTGCGGCCTGACGTCCCCAAAAGTCCAAGTCCCAGGAGAGATTGAACCCTTGGGTACCCTGCCATCGTGGAGTGCCTGCGTAGGTTGGCGGAATCGGATCGTGGCCGCTGAACCGTTTGCGGGTCTCGGTCGCGCTGTAGGCGATCGAGGGCCACGAATCGGCGTGCACCGCTGCAGCCTCGGCCTGGGCTTCGCGTACTCGCGCGAGGGATTGCGCGAGCGTCGGGTTGTCGGTCAGCGCCGTGCGCAGGAGATGGTCGAGCTGCGTGTCCTGATAGACGGTCCACCATTCGAGGTCGGCCACCGGTGCGGGCGCTGCCGACAATCCCAGATCCACTGTGCTCTCGAGTGCACGCTCCTTCGGGGGTGCATAGTGGGAGGAGATGCATCCAGCGAGAAGCAGGCCCATCACAAGTGGCATCGCGCACACGAGCTTCGCGCTCACCGGGCTTTTGGAAACCGCCATGACCGTGTTCACAAAGACCTCGCTGCTGCGACCTGGACATCTCTTCCAGAACTCGGCCACGTCGCGCCAGACCTTCAAACAATGGGCCAGGAGATTGCCAACCTGGTAGCTCTGATGCTCGCCGTGCACACACCACTCGCAGAAGTGCTCGCAGTTATTCGTGATCACGTTGTAGGAATTCTCGCCGAGCCGCGAGCGTGCACGACGGACCACCTCCTCGCTACCGAACCGGCGTGAGTCCGCGAGACGAACATAGATGGAGCGCCCCTGAGCGAATTGCGACACGACAACTTCCTCGACTGGACCGCGGCGCAGGCCGCGGCACAATCCACCGTACTGCACGACGCGACCCCCACCTACATAGATGCCGTGATGCGTATAACACCGGCGGGGCGATACCATGTGCGCACCAAGAACTGGCTCACGCGCAGGATCAATTGCCTGATCGCCGGGGCTCAATCCGCGTCGAGGCTCGCCCCTTCGCCGAATACTTTGCGTCTCGTGACACATACTGTCCGTGCCGTCAGAAGCCCTCGACCTGTACTGCCAACTAGAGGCGTGATCAGACCAGATGCGCGCGAGCGGAGTCGATTACACGATGGTATAGGTCGATATCATTCGGCCAACGGAGCGCATTGCCATATAGCAACAAAGGCCGGTCAAACAGTACCGACGTGCAATGGACCACCCTCTGATGAGATTTCGGACTAGGCTCACATGGCAGAACCCGTGTCTGGTCGGCCCAATTCCATTGTGCAATAGTGCAGCACCGATTACCGTGATTTCATGAAACCAACGACACCAATGCAGGAGATT
>JAXDQF010000449.1:0-16715 GCA_034668025.1 Gammaproteobacteria bacterium
CACAGCGGCAACGATTTTCCGGGCGGCGTCGGCCATGTCGTCCGCCGAGATGATCGGCAGACCCGAGCTCTCGAGCATCTGCTTGCCCAACTGCTCGTTGGTTCCCTTCATGCGAACAACCAGGGGCACGTGCAGGTTCACTTCACGAACCGCGGAAATAACACCTTCCGCAATCGTGTCACACCGCATGATCCCGCCAAATATGTTCACCAAAATCCCCTTCACCGCAGGATTTCCCAACATGAGTTTGAACGCCGCCGTGACCTTCTGAGGCGTCGCACCCCCTCCCACATCGAGAAAGTTCGCCGGCTCCGCACCGTACAGCTTGATGACATCCATGGTGGCCATGGCGAGGCCGGCACCATTCACCAGGCAGCCGATATTGCCGTTGAGCGAGATGTAGGAAAGGTCGAACTTGGAGGCTTCGATCTCAGCGGGGTCCTCTTCGTCGAGATCGCGCATTGCCAGTATCTCGGGATGGCGGAACAGCGCGTTGGAATCGAAATTGAGCTTCGCATCGAGTGCCAGCACCTTGCCCTCACCCGTGATGACGAGCGGATTGATTTCCGCAAGCGACGCGTCGCAATCGACGAATGCGCGATAAAGTCCCTGCATGAACCTGCGGGCTTCCTCAATGGAACCGTCGGGCACTCCGATCATCCGGGCAACGGCCTCAGCCGCCGCATCCGTCAGGCCTTCGATGGGGTCGATGGGGACTTTGTGAATTCGCTCCGGTGAGTGGGCGGCCACTTCCTCGATCTCCATTCCGCCCTCGGAGCTCGCAATCAGTGTGACGAACTGGGTTGCGCGGTCAACAACCATACCAACATAGAGCTCCTTGCGAATGTCGGCGCCTTGCTCAACCAACAGTCTTTTGACTACACGCCCTGCCGGACCCGTCTGATGAGTGACGAGCGTCATCCCGAGGATGTTCTGCGCATACTCGTGCACCTCATCGAGTGACTTCGCAACTTTTACGCCGCCGCCCTTGCCGCGGCCGCCGGCGTGGATCTGGGCCTTGACCACCCAGACGTTGCCACCCAGCTTGCGTGCCGCCTCATCGGCTTCTGACACTGAGAAACAAGGAATTCCTTGGGGTGTCGCAACACCGTAGCCACGCAGGATCTCCTTTCCCTGATATTCGTGAACATTCATATGCGCTTCTCCGAGGCAAAAGGGGGCCGCCCCCGTTGCCGGGTCAAATTTGTACACTCGAGGCAAAATCGGCCCCGGCGCATTGTCCGAAAAGCCGCGTCGGTCTTCTTCTGCCGGCCTAGCTCTGCCGGCTTTCCTGCAAGCTCTTCGCCAACAGCTTGGTCAGCGAGTAAACGGTATCCAGATGCGGCGTCGGCGTCTCGGTCAGCCGGGCCAGCTCCACTACGGCACCCAGCAGCGCATCAATCTCGAGATCTCGGCCTGCCTCGACGTCCTGCAGCATGGACGTCTTGTGGTGTCCGACTTTCTCCGCACCGGCAATCCGCTTCTCGAGCGGGACCCGGAAGGTGATCCCGAGTTTGTGGGCGACGGTTTGGGCCTCGGTCATCATGGCGGCGGCGAGCTCTCGGCTCGGGGGGTATTGGCAGATACCGGCAAGGGTTGCGCGCGAGAGAGCGCTGATGGGGTTGAAAGTCATGTTGCCCCAGAGCTTCAACCAGATCTCGGCGCGAATGTCGTCGAGCACCGGCGACTTCAGGCCAGCCTTGGTCAAGCTGTCAGCCACCCGCTTGACCCGCTCAGTGGTCGTTCCATCCGGCTCACCCACGGGAAACCGGGTGCCCTCAACGTGCTTGATGACGCCATGCGATACCAGTTCGGTCGCCGGATACACGACACACCCAATGACCCGATCGCCCGGGATGTTCGCCCCGATCACGCCTGTTGGATCGACACTCTTCACCTGCGTGCCAGCCAGCGCGCCGGCGTGTCGATGGAAGTACCAATACGGAATACCGTTCTGCATTGGAACAACGACTGTGTCAGGACCGAACAGTTTCGGCACATCAGGTGCAACTGCCGCGACCTGATGCGCCTTCATTGCCAGAATGACCAGGTCCTGGGGACCGGCTGCAGCGTAATCCGATGTCGCATTGACGCGCGGCACCGACTCTTCAGTGCCGTCAGACATGACGAGGCGGATGCCGTTGGTGCGCAAAGCCTGCAAATTCGCACCCCGCGCGATGAATGTGACATCTTCGCCGGCCAAAGCGAGCCGGATTCCGACGTAGCCACCAATCGCACCGACACCCACCACCGCAATTTTCATCAGCACGCCCATCAGCCACAAGAGCCTCTCTTCACTATAGTTCATCGTGGGCCGAAGGCCCAACAGGAAGGCACTTTTGACGCCATTGCGCGCGGACTTCACTCCAGCCGCCCTACCCGCTCAGGCCGCCGGAATCAGCCCGGCACCGCGGGCCCATTTGTACTTTGCGCCCAACACCGCGACTGGAATTTCGGTCGAGTAGGCGTACGCGGGAATACCATGTTGATACAGGTACTCGGCAGCCTCCTCGACCTCAACATCGCCAGCGAGTGACGCCACCACCGGCTTCTCGATGCCCTTGGCGCGCATCTGCTCGACTACCTCGACCATCAAGCGTGCAAACACCATGGGTGGCGTGATGATCGTGTGCCAATAGCCCAGGATGAGCGCATGGATGCGAGGATCCTCGAGACCGAGGCGGACCGTGTTCTGGTACGTGGTCGGTGGCTCACCACCCGTTATGTCCACTGGATTGCCGGCAGCACCAAACGGCGGAATAAATTTGCGGAATGCCGCATCCAGGTCCTGCGGCATTGCCATCAGGGACAGGCCGTTATCCACACAGGCATCCGACAGCAACACGCCGGACCCGCCGGCGCCCGTAATAATGACTACGTTGTTGCCTTTCGGGGTAGGCAATACCGGGATCCCGCGAGCAAACTCGAGCAAATCCCGCAGCGTACGGGCACGAATGACACCGGATTGTTTGAAGACATCCTCATAGATCTTGTCATTACCGGCCAGCGCGCCGGTGTGGGAACTGGCAGCCCTGGCACCCATACTGGTGCGCCCTGCCTTGAGCACGACAACCGGCTTCTTTTTGGACACCCGCTTCGCCACTTCGGCGAAGCCGCGGCCATCCTTCAGATCTTCGCAATGCTGCGCAATGATCTCGGTGTTGTCATCCTGCTCGAAGAACGTCAACAGGTCGTCTTCGTCGATATCTGACTTGTTGCCCAGACCGACGATAGCCGAGACACCCATCTTGGCCGAACGCGAGAAACCGATGATGGCCATACCGATACCGCCCGACTGGGATGACAGCGCTGCCTTTCCTTTGACGTCGTAAGCTGTGCAGAAAGTGGCGCACAGGTTTGCCGGCGTGTAGTAGAACCCATAGATGTTGGGTCCCATGAGCCGGACGCCGTATTTGCGCCCGATTTCAATCAACTCCTGCTGGCCTGCGACATTGCCCGTCTCGGCGAATCCCGACGGAATCAGCACGGCACCGGAAATCTTCTTCTCACCCACCTCGGTGAGTGCCTGGGCCACGAATTTGGCCGGTATGGCAAACACCGCCACATCGATCTCGCCAGGCACATCCTTGACGCTCTTGTAGGCCTTCTTGCCCATGATGCTCTCGGCGTTGGGGTGGATCGGATAGATCGCCCCTTGATAACCGCCGTTGATGAGGTTCTTCATCACCGAATTGCCGATCTTGCCGTTTTCCGCGGAGGCGCCGATCACGGCCACGGCCTTCGGCCGCATGATGCGGTTCATCTGCTCGACAATCAGCTTCTGGTCGGGGCGGTAGCGCGCCGGCGGCGGGTTGAAGTTGAGAACGACGCGAACGTCCGCTGCCGTCGCGCCCTTTTCCGTCGCGAACACCGGATTCAGGTCGAGCTCGGAGATTTCGGGGAAATCGGCAACGAGCGCCGACACGCGTTGGATCATGCTCGCGAGCGCCTCCCGATCCACCGGCTTCGCTCCGCGCACACCACGCAGGATTTCGGCTGCCTGGATGCCGTCCAACATGGAGAGCGCGTCTTCAGAGCTCGCGGGCGCGAGTCGGAACGTAATGTCCTTCAACACCTCGACGAGCACACCGCCCATCCCAAAGGCAACGAGCTTGCCGAACGCCGGGTCGGTCACCGCGCCGATGATGACCTCGTGGCCACCTGTGAGCATCTGTTGAATCTGGACGCCCAGGATTTCGGCCTTGGGGTCGTACTTGCGGGCGCTCTCGACAATAGTCGAAAACCCCTGCGCGACCTGGTCCGCAGACTTCACACCCACGAGCACCCCACCGGCCTCGGTCTTGTGTAAAATCTGTGGGGAGACGATCTTCATGACCACCGGGAAGCCGATGTCGCTCGCGAGCTTCACCGCTTCGGCGCCGGTCGTGGCGACGCCTTCCTTGGGAATGTTGATTCCGTAAGCCTCGCAGATGCCGCGGGCTTCCGGGGCAGTCAGGGCCTCCCGACCCGCCGCTTTGGCCTGGTCGAGGATTCGGCGAACAGCGTTCTTCTCACTCATCTTCAAGTGCTCCTTACGCTCACCAATTGTGAAGTCACGGCATGCGGGCTCTTGTTTGACTGGCGCGGCACTGGCCGCGCGGAGCCCGGGTTCTTTCACGCCGCCAAAAAGCATGGTTTTTGGCGGCTGCCCCACAGCACGCTGTGACCGGTTCTAAGCTAGATCACTTTGCTGGTCCTCAAAGCTGCGATGTCCTGTGCCCCGTAGCCGAGCTCAGCCAACACTTCCTCGGTGTGCTCACCCAGCAAGGGGGAACGCTTCACCTCGGTGAGGCTGTCGCTCAACTTGATGGGATTGCCCACAGTCAGATATTTGCCGCGCTTGGGATGATCCACTTCCACGATGGTGCCCGTCGCCCGCAATGAGGGCTCATGGGCCAGTTCCTTCATGGACAGAATCGGACCGCACGGAATGTCATGTTCATTCAGGATGTCCATGGCCTCGAACTTCGTCTTAGTTCTGGTCCATTTCTCGATTGTCTCAAACACCTCTTTCAGGCGCGGCAGGCGCGCGTTGGGTGTCGCGTAATCGGGATTGGTAGTCCAGTCTTCCTTGCCGATGACGTTGCAGATTTCCTTCCACACGGGCGCCTGGCAAATAAAGTACAGGTAGGCATTGGGATCGGTTTCCCAGCCTTTGCATTTGACAATGGAGCCCGGCTGTCCCCCGCCCGAAGCGTTGGCCGCCCGGGGTACCGAGTCACCGAATTTCCCATGGGGAAATTGCGGATACTCCTTCATCACACCGGTGCGCTCGAGCCGCTGTTGGTCGCGCAACTTCACGCGACACAAATTCAACACCCCATCCTGCATCGCGGCGAGCACCTTCTGCCCCCGGCCCGTCGTGTTGCGTTGGTAGAGTGCCGCAACGATTCCGAGCGCGAGGTGCAGGCCGGTGCCGCTATCGCCGATCTGAGCACCGGTGACGAGAGGGGGACCATCGTCAAAGCCGGTCGTCGACGCGGCACCGCCAGCACACTGGGCGACGTTTTCGTAAACTTTGCATTCCTCGTAGGGGCCAGGTCCGAACCCCTTCACGGAAGCCACGATCATCTTAGGGTTGAGCGACTGAATCCGCTCCCACGTGAACCCCATGCGATCGAGCGCTCCGGGTGCAAAGTTCTCCACGAGAACATCACATTGCCTGATGAGCTTCTCCAGGACCTCCTTGCCTGCAGCGCTCTTGGTGTCGAGAGTGATCGAGCGCTTGTTGTGATTGAGCATCGTGAAATAAAGGCTGTCGGCATCAGGGACATCCCGCAGCTGCTCGCGTGTGACATCACCCGCGCCCGCCCGCTCAACCTTGATCACGTCGGCGCCGAACCACGCCAGTAGCTGAGTGCATGTCGGCCCTGACTGCACGTGTGTGAAATCGAGAATCTTGACGCCGTCTAGTGCCTTACCCATTCGTCTTGCTCCAAATGCGCGCGCAATGGCGCGCGACCCACTCAATCACTTGTACATGGTCTGGTTCTTGGTGCCCGGTGCGTATTCACGCGGATCCACCCAGATGTTGACCACAGCCGATTTACCCAGACGATGCACAGACTCGCGGGCACGCTTCAGTGCCGGCGCGATCTGCGCGGGATCGCGAACTTCCTCGCCGTATCCTCCCAACATCTCAGCGAACTTGCCGAACGGCACGTCGCCGAGCAGATTGCCGACGTTGCCCCGCTGATCGCCGTACTTGGCCAGCTGGCCGTAGCGGATCTGGTTCATCGCCGAGTTGTTGCCAATCACCGCGATGTAGGGAACGCCGAAACGGTTCGCCGTCTCCATATCGAACGCGGTCATGCCGAATGAGCCGTCGCCGTAGTAGCAGAGGACTTCCTTGTTGGGATTGGCGAGGCCTGCGGCGATTGCGAATCCCGTGCCGACCCCCAGCGAGCCCAGTGCACCCGGGTCCATCCACTGACCCGGCGCGCGCGGCCGTACGGCCTGAGCCGAGATCGTCACTACGTCACCGCCGTCACCGATGTAGATGGTGTTGTCGGCCAGGAACTCATTCAGCTCGTAGGCAACCCGATATGGGTGGATGGGCGTGTTGTTCGACTTGAACAGCGGCATCAGCTTCTCAGTTGCTGTTACTTCAGCGTCTGTAAGCTTCTTCATCCACTGTTGGCGCAGTTGGCGCTTGTCGTGCTTGATGCGGCCGGTAGCGGCTTGCAGTACTGCACCCAGGATTGCGCCTGGATCGCCAACGAGACCGAGGCTGATATCCCGGTTCTTGCCTACGGTGCGGTAGTCCATGTCGATCTGGACCAGCGTCAGCTTGTTGCTGATGCGCTTGCCATATCCCATGCGGAAATCGAATGGCGTGCCGACGATGAGAATGACATCCGCCTCGGCGAAGGCATTGCCGCGGGTCCGATCGAAATGATGCGGATCGCCAGGCGGCAGCAATCCACGGCTGCCGCCGTTGAAGTAACCAGGAATATCCAGACCGCGCAGCAACGCGATCGCTTCCTCGTGACCACGAGCTGTCCACACCTGCTGTCCGTACAGAATCGCAGGCCGCTCCGAGTTGACGAGAATGTCAGCCAGCTTCTGGATGTCGTTCGGGTCGCCGATCGACTTCGTGGAAGCGCGATAGTGGCCCGGCTTCGGAATCACCGCCTTGGTCACATCGACCTCGCGGTCGAGAACGTCGCGGGGGATTTCCAGGTAGACGGGGCCCGGCGCGCCGTTGAAGGCTTCGCGTGCCGCCATGCTGATCATGTCGGCAACTCGCTCGGTGCTCGGCACGGAAGCTGCGAACTTCGTGATCGGGGTCATCAGATCAACGTGCGGCAGATCCTGCAGGGAGCCCATCTTGTGCTGGGTCAGCGCACCTTGACCACCGATGTGGAGAATCGGACTTTCTGAACGAAAGGCGGTCGCGATGCCGGTCACTGCGTTGGTGCAGCCAGGTCCGGCCGTAGTGACCACACAACCGAGCTTGCCGGTCTGACGCGCATAACCATCAGCAGCATGCGCAGCAACCTGCTCGTGGCGCACGTCGATGATACGAATGCCTTCGTCGACACAGCCATCATAGATGTCGATGATGTGGCCGCCGCAGAGTGTGAAGATCGTGTCAACGCCTTCGTTCTTCAGCGCCTTCGCCACCAGGTGACCGCCTGAAGCGACTCCCGCGTCCCGGCTCTTCCTCTGCAGAGTATCTTCGGCTGTCGACGACTTCATTTGCGTCGGCACTGGATTTACGCTTGCCATCTTTCCTACTCCTCACGTTGTCCGTCGATCGCCCACCGCACCGGGTGCATACGTCGCCTTGCTGATGGCAAAGTGACGCGCCCGCATTGGCTTCAGAACCAGGAGCGCCAGGACGGCCGCCAACAGGTTGAAAGCCATAGCGATCATGAAAACTGTATTCCAACCGCTGGACTTGGCGATTGCCGCGGCCACAGGGACGAGCAGTGCGCCCGACCCCTTGGCGGTATAGAGCATGCCGGCGTTGGACGCGGCGTACTTGGCGCCGAAGGTATCGCCCTGCGTAGCAGGGAACAGACTGAAGATCTCTCCGTACACGCCGAAATACAGGGCAGTCACCAGTACAAAGGTCACAGGGTTGGTGCCCGACTGGCTGAGGATGTAGAGGGCGCCGGCTCCGATGATGAAGGCGATCGCCATGGTGTATTCCCGGCCGATCTGATCGGACACCCAGCCGAAGAAGGGACGACCGACACCGTCGAATATGCGGTTGAGCGACAGGGCAAACACCAGCGCCGGCATCATCAGCCCGAACAACTCGACCGGCTCCTTCTCGAGCTTGAAGTCCTTGGCGATCGGCGCCATGGAGGCCGCCATGGTCAGGCCACCGGACGCGACGAGCACAAACATCGCATAGAGCACCCAGAAACAGGGGCTGCGTAGAACTTCACCAGGTGTATAGCCATGCGCCGTCTGGTCCGCTTTGACCTTCGCGGCCAGCAGCGAGGGTGGCGCAACCTGCAGCCCCCACGACATGAGAATCACGATGCCACCCTGGATCAGGCCGAAAATCAGGAATGCCTGCTCGTAACCCGCGCCCTTGATCATTGAAGCGATGGGGCCGATGGTAATGGCTGCGCCGGCGCCAAAACCCGCAGCGGTGATGCCGGCCGCAAGGCCACGCCGACCGGGGAACCATTTCAGCGCGTTGCCAACACAGGTGCCGTAGACACAACCTGTGCCGATACCACCGATGGCAGCTGCGGCATATAACACGGGAAGCGAGCTGGCGTTCGAGTTGATGACCCAGGCGATGGCGACGAGGAATCCGCCAGCCATGACAACCCAGCGAGGTCCGAAGCGATCGACGAGGTATCCCTCGACAGGGATCAGCCAGGTCTCAATGAGGACAAACACCGTGAACGCGATCTGGATCGCGGAGCGTCCCCAGTGGAATTTCTCATCAATCGGGTTGACGAACAGCGTCCAGCCGTATTGAAGATTCGCAACACAGGCCATACAGATGACGCCGATGGTCAGCTGCAGCCATGGATTCCCGAATGCTCCCGCATTCCCGCTCGATCTGCTTCCATCCGAAATGGCATTCATTGTTGGTCCCCTCGCTTTTCTTGACTACCTTTCTGGCACCTTTAAAGGATCCGGTGTGAGAGGAGAAAGGAATTCTGAGGAGCGATGCGCGGCACAACAGCCGGCTGTTGCCAACTAGGGATGGGTTCGCACGGAATGCGGACGCACTTAGCCTCGCTCACCAACTACCCCCTCAAACTTAGCCGGACTAACAGTAGAAACCCGCGTCTAGGCCGAATCAACATCGCGGCCGCCCGCGTCTGCAACATCGTCTTCTATGGCTCCTGGTATATCATATTTTTTGGCTTTGTATAGCGCCGCCGAGGGAGGGCCCACGGAAAAACTTGGGAAAAAGCGTGCGCCAATGCGAAATTTGGGCCAATTCCCTTCGCAGATGTTCCCGCATTGACGTATAATCTAATATATCTAGTACAAACCCAGAGGGTCGGGAAGCTGCGATGCAAACCATTGGTTCGGTTACTTTTTTTGCCGCCGGCATGGCTGCCGTGACAGGATTATCGGTATCACTGTACGCGGCGTTGCCTAAGGCTATGCTCGCCTACGCTGAGCGCCATGGCCGCTTTCAAGGGCTGCGGGTTCGGGAGACACTGGCGGATGGCACCCGGGCGGGCGAGCCGCCGGTAGGACGACAAATGGCCCTGGCAGAATGAGCACAACCGAGAACCTGATACAGCGCGCCACGGCGTCCACGCCGCTGGCCCTCGCGCCGCTCAACGCAACCAGCCTTCGTGATCAAGCGTATACGCTGATCAAGGCTGCGATTGCCGATACGGATATCTACAACCCGAACCAGGAGCTGCGCCTGGACGAGAGGCAGCTGATTACTGCCCTCGGCGTCAGCCGCACACCTATCCGCGAAGCGCTGTCGCTTCTGGAGCAGGAAGGTTTCGTGCGGACGATCCCGCGCCGCGGGATCTACATCATCCGCAAATCGAAGCGCCAGATCATCGAGATGATCCAGATGTGGGCGGCGCTCGAGTCGATGGCGGCACGGCTCGCGACTTTGCATGCTCCGGATGCGGAGATTGCCAAGCTGCGGCATTTGTTTGATGAGTTCCAGAACTCCCCGCCGAATGAGCATCTCGATGAGTATTCGGATGCCAACATTGCGTTCCATACCGAGGTCATTCGACTCGGTGGCTCGCAGACGATCATGGATACAACCCGGAATCTGCTGCTGCACGTGCGAGCGGTGCGGCGTGCGACGATTTCGCAAAGCGATCGGGCCGCCCGCTCCATCATCGATCACTTGAAAATCATCGAAGCGCTGGAAAAGCGCGACACCGAGTTGGCGGAACGGTTGACTCGCCAACATACGTTGGACCTGGCCACTCACGTGGACCGGTACGGGGACTTCTTAGGCTGATTAGGCTTATTGTTTATTGTGGGGGGGGCTAGTCAGCCCCACTGGCCGAGCGTCGGTTCGGCCGGTGAGTCCTCCAGGAATTGTGGGTGGTCGATGGTTTTCGGGAGCCCCCCGGTCACGACCACATCCAACGCCGCGCGGGTATTGGGGTCCTGCAGCGCCTTCTGCAGTGCCTCCCGATCGACCATGACGGGCACCCCAGCCTGGACCCGTAGGTAGATCCGACCTGTAGCCTGCTCGGCAAAATTCACCTGTTGGAAAGCATCGATCGACCGCTTCAGGAAGCCGACATTGTGTTCGGGGGCCAGCATTGCGCGGTCCAGGTACAGGCTGGCCGGATCGGTTGCGTTGACATCCACCCGCCCGAAGCGCTCGATATCCAACAGCCTGTCAACGTCCAACACATTCAGCGTGTAGTTATCCCCGAACGCCACTGTCTTCGGCAACTGCCCGAATGGCACACTGTTGTCCAGAAGTTCAATGTGGATACGCTTGTCAGTCCGGTGAACCCAGGTAAAAAACACATTGGGCATGCCCACATAGGCCTCGACACTGTGCGCCAACGTGTCGTCAACAGCCTTGTAGCGCCCAAACTCCAGGCCACGCATCCAGGCGCGCTCGACGAGTTGCTCGGGCGGGGTAATCACGAAGAACAGGTAGACCGAGTCACCGAAGCGGGTCAGCAGATTGCTCCCCGCCTCATCCGAGTCGGGCGCGAAGCTGTCAAAGCGAAACCGGTCGATGAGCAGGTGCACCATGTCACCGCGATCATGTTTCAGCGCCATGTAGCGATCCAGTTTCTGATCGACTATCTGCAGCTCTTCTGAGGTAAACGCGCCCGCGTATTTGAAGGCAGGCCCCAACGAGCTGTAGTCGAGCAATTGCTTGCGCCAGATGTCGGGGCTGATCAGCGCGAAGTCCGTCCAACGCACGCCAATGTCCCCTGCAAGCTTTCTTTGCAAGGGCCGCAAGGTGCTTTTGCCTGAGGCGGACGGACCCTTGGTGTTGATGATGACGGGGCGCTCTTGTCTGGGGAGCATCGAGTAGCCTTCGGCGGCGGCCCCCTTGCGCACTATTGGCTCAATCATCCTGCCGATGGCGTCACTGCCATATGCATTGCACGCCATGTCAGTGGCCACTGAGCAAATGAGATCAGGCGTGCCCCAGGCGCGACCGTTGGTTGTAAAAAGTGCTGACATGACGCGCGCCAAAGCGCGATATCCCGCGCGTTTGAGCGGGTCTCCTGTGGTGGTGACCATGCGCTCGCAATCTGCGATTTGTTCCGGGCCCCAGGCTGTGGAGCTCACCAGGACCTCGCTCGCGCGGACCGCCGGAAGTTTCGCGCGCGGTGCAACGCGGCTCCAGAGCCTTGCGACCAGCGACTCCCGGGTTCCTTTGACCTGGGGCGCTGTTAGTTCGGACAGCGCGGCAGCAATTTCGTCCGATAACCGCCGCCGCAGCTCAGCGTATTCCGCAATGATTGCGGGCATCTGCGGTTCAATGTGACGCTGCAGCAGTCGATTCGTCATCTCACGGAAGTTGATGCCCAGGTCGCCGATCTTCTCGCCCGTGGGCACCGAGAAGTCCGCCATGACCCGGATCAACACTTCGTGCAGCACCAATCGCTGTGGCCGGAAAGTCGCCAGATCACACAGGGAGAATCCCGTCAGCTGGTGCAGTTCCGTGGCCGATGCAACACTGGTGAAAGCGTGCTCCGGGCGGAAGATCGTGCACAGGTGACGCAGCTCCAGGGGAAGCTGGGAACCGATGCCCGGGTTCCAGGGGCCGAATTGATTGATCATGCTGACAGCTTGGCGACGCGTGGATACATGCGCAGCTCCGGCACTTCTCCACGTTGCAGCTCCTGCTGCACACCCTCCCAGTACTCGACGCCCAACAGGTCGGCGTTTTGCTTCCGGAAACAATGGCGTGCAAAGTCGTTCTTCAGCTGCATCCCATATTCCAACTCTTCGGGCAGGAAGACGACGCCGTCCTCGAAATACCAATCCGGCACGGCTTCCTCGCCCGGCTCCCGATTGGCATTGGTCCGAATCTTCACATCGGTCAGCTTCTCAACGGCATCGTAATCGAACAGGAACACGCGCCCGTAGCGCCCCACCCCGTAGTTGCGCGAGTCCAGGTCCTTGTTGAAGATATCGGTCGCGGCATTGTTGCGTATGCAGTGCCCCAGGCTCTGAATCACGGCCCGGGTAGCCGCCTCATCGGCGCTCTCGAGGTAGACCGGCAGCGGGATGATCTTCAACTGCACAATCAACGAGCGAATGAATACGCCATCGGCCTCCACTTGCACGCTACCGGGTGCTTCGCGTACCAGCTCATCCAACAGCTCGAGCTCGAACAGCTCACGGTCCAGGCGCAGATTGAAGTACATGACGTTGTCCAACATGCTGCCCGCCCGGTTGATCTCGTGGACTACCCGGTACTTCTCGATGACAGCATCGACGCCCGGAAACGCGCCCCACTTATAGGAAGCCGTCGGCCGATCGCGGATCACTTTCAGGTGATACGAGCAAGCCTCGAACGTGAAACCCAGCGCCACGGTACCGGCCGCGCCGGGTGAGCGGCTCAACTTCTGTCCGCTGGAACGAACGGTCTCAATGATCTCATTGAGAATGGCCACTTTGCCGACGTGGTTGTATCCAATAGTGGAATAGTGATGACCGAGCGGCCGCCGCGGCATGATGCTGAACAGAAATACACACGTCTGGTAGTAAAGAGGTGTCGTCACGTGAAAGTTGGCCAGTGCCGAGCTGAAAAGATCGTGGATGTCCGACACCTGATGCAGTACTGCATCGACACTTACGCCTTCCGGGCTGTTGAGGAGCGACACCACGAAGGGCACGAACGTGCCATCCGGCATCACCCAGCGGCCCACGATGAATGCGCTCCGGTCCCTGAAAAAGCCCGCTTCGACTACGTCCAACGCGGTCGGCGTCACATCGTGGTTGATTCGATCCAGGATCCGACATGCGTCACCCTGCAAGTCTTTGAACGGGACCGCTATGTGAGGCATCTGCAGGGCAGTGAGGATCAGATCGACGTCTATAGAATCATTCACGGGCAGCCTGCGGTACACCGCAGCCATGGAGTTTGCTCGGCGCTTGCTGGGCGGGGGAAATGAATACGCCACCGGCCTCCACAGCCCGTGACCGATATTCCGCCGCAGCGAGTGAGCAAAACTGAACGCGATATCCGCCTCGTAGCGATCGACGATCATCGCAACGAAGAGTCGGTCGAGCGTATCCCAGATGGCTTGGTTGTCCGCGAGAGCCGGAAACGCCGCTACGATTCGGGGCCCGTGCTCCGCGATGTATCTGCTGTACAGACCCAGTCGCTCGTGGCTGATTTCAATGGACGCATGCGTGTCCATTGTTTCAAACGCCTGTTTGGCCCTGAAAGGGTACTCGCACAGTTTTGCGTAGAAGTCATCAAAGATCGCCAGGATCAGCCGTGCAGTCGCTGCGATACGGCCATCGTCGCGCGCAGAAGAAATGAGATGCGCGTAGGCTTTCTCAACCTGCTCGGACGGTTTATCCACTATTTCTCAACGCAGTCGCGATCGCATTGATGGACAACTGGATCCCCTCCCGCACGCGCGGATCCGTCTCCCCGGCACGATGCCGCTTCAGCATCTCAACCTGCAACAGGTTCAGCGGCTCTATATAAGGCAGTCGCAAACGGATGGAGGCATCCAACGCGGGATGTCTCTCCAGGAGTCTGGTTTGCTCCGTCACAGTAAGCAGGCTCTCCTGCGTCACCATCCAGGTGTCGCGAATGTGCCCGAAAATCTTGTCGGCCAACCCGCGGTCCTCGACGAGCGTGGAATATAACGCGGCGATGCCCATGTCTGACTTCGAGAGCACCATTTCAAGGTTGTCCACCGTCGCGCGGAAAAAGGGCCACGCTTCGAGCATCTCTTTCAGAAGCCCCGGGTCTGCAAACGATTTGAGTGCCTGCCCGACACCATACCAGCCTGGCAACATGACACGGGCCTGTGCCCAGCTGAATACCCACGGGATTGCGCGTAAGTCCTCGATGCGTTCCGAATTTGTTCGGGAGGCAGGACGCGAGCCAATTTTGAGCTGCGCGATCTCCATCAGCGGTGTCATCTGACGGAAGAATCGCGAGAAGCCCTCGGTCCCATAAACCAGATCGCGATAGGAACGGAAAGCCGCCTTGGACAATGTGTCCATCGCTGCGGCGAATCGGGTTCGGCTGTCCGCTGACAACGAAGCGTTTTCCAAGGAGGTCAACAGAGTTGCGGCTGTAATCGACTCCAGATTGACAGCGGCGCTCTCACGGGTGCCATATTTGGCCGCAATGATCTCGCCCTGCTCCGTGATCCGGATCCGGCCTTTCACAGTCCCATGCGGCTGCGCGCGGATTGCGTCGAAAGATGAACCGCCTCCACGACCCACAGCGCCGCCGCGGCCGTGGAACACCTGCATGACTGTTTCGGCTTTGGCGAAGACCTCTGCGAGCGCTGCGGTTGCCTGCTGCAGGCTCCAGACTGAGGTCAGGTAGCCGCCATCCTTGTTGGAATCGGAATATCCCACCATCACTTCCTGGAAGCCCCTCGCCCGGGTGATAGCCGCCACCTCCGGCAACCCCAGCCAGGCCGTCATGACATGCGGCGAGCTCTCCAGATCGCCAATTGTCTCAAACAGGGGAACAGCCATGATCGCCGCTTTGCCGGGGAGATACAGCCCGGCTTCTTTCAGCAGAATGTTGACTTCCAGCAAGTCAGATACACTGTCACATTTCGAGATGATGTAAGTAGTGATGCACTCCGGCCCGTAGAGTTTGTGGGCATCGGCAGCGGCGTGCACTATGGCTAGCTCTGACAGGGTTTCCGGGCTGTAGGTTGCGTAGGGACTTGCCAGAAGGCGCTTGCTCCAAAGCTCGGCGCGCAGCAGCTTTACCCGTGCCGCTTCGTCGAGTTTGTCGTAGCTTGGGGTGACGCCGCCTACTTTGAGAAGCTCGCCGACTACACGGGCATGCACATCCGAGTTTTGTCTCAGATCCAACGTCGCCAGATGGAAGCCGAACGTCTCCACTGCACGGATGAGCCTGGTGAGCGCTCCGGCATCGTTGATTCCGTCCTTGGTTTGCGCCTGCAATGAATCCGCAAGCACCTGCAGATCCCCACGCAAGCTGCCCGCATCAGCATACGGTTCCCCACTCACTGACGCGGGTCGCGCGGGTGCGTGGCCCGTGAGCTTTTTGTAGGTCGCGGCAAGTCGCGCGTAAATCCCCGTGATCGCTCTTCTATAAGGCTCGTCAGCGCGGGCCGAATTGTTGTCGCCACTGCGCTCGGCCAGCGCGGTCAACTCAGGGGAGACCTCTGCCAGTTCATTTGAGATGGAGAGTTCGGCGCCCAGTGCATGCAGCTGAGCCAGGTAGTCGGCCAGGAGTGCCTGCGACGATCGACCTAGCGTGAGCCGAAGGGAGTCGGCAGTGACGTGGGGATTGCCGTCACGATCCCCACCAATCCAGCTGCCGGGTCGCAGGAAACTGGCCGGCCGACGGCCCAACGAACGCTCCCATCGCGCGTAGAGCGCTGGGATTACAGGCAGGAAGACCTCGCGTAGATACGCAAGTGCAATATCGACTTCGTCGGCCACGTAGAGCCGCTCGCGCCGCAGCGCTCGCGTCTGCCAGAGCAGTGCAATCTGTCGCGCGATGCCCTGCTCTATCAATTCGCCATCAGCGTTCTCGGTGAGACCAGCGTCGCGTAACCGCATGAGCTCAAAGATGCGATTGCGGTGGTCGATCATGCTCTTGCGCATCACCTCGGTGGGATGCGCGGTCAGCACGGGCACGATCAGCGCCCGGTCCAGTAGTTCATTGGCCTGCTCCGCGTCGACGCCCTGCGATTTGAGATAATCCAGGGTTGCGGCCAGCGTGCTTTCCTTCTCGGCGGTGACGCCCTGGCGGTCCTCGGCCAGGTTGGCAAGCATTGAAAACAGCATAAAGCTGCGTGCAAACGCCACGGTTTCGTCCAGCGTCAGGGTATCCAGGCCTGCCAGGCCGCGGGGATTGGGGATGCCGCGGTACCGGTCGACGGAGCCCGCGCGGATGGCCTCGATGCGCTGGAACAGTGCATCACCCCCGTGAGCACGGATCACATCTCCGAGGATCTTGCCGAGAAAGCGGACGTCGGCGATTTGAGTGAGCGGTTGATTCATCACTAGACAATACATCTCACCGAGACGTGCCTCAAATCGGCGACACTCGAGTGCACAACCGCGCTGGAAGTGTTCCGTTGAAA
>JAXDQF010000450.1:0-12680 GCA_034668025.1 Gammaproteobacteria bacterium
GGGCCTTCATCGATCACAATCAACAGCGGCGCTGAAGTTGCATTCTTTACGAGCCAGTCGCGCCATGCGGTGAGAAACGCGCCGTGATTTTCAACTTCCGGAGTGGACGCGAGCGTCATCAGGATTACGTGCCACGTGGCGCTCGTTGCTGCGAGTCGGGCAGCCACCGTCTCTTCATCACCGTACTTGACCGGATCGCGTACCTGCAATTTGAGATTGGCACCCAGGGTGACGGCCAGCAGCGATTCGAGGCCCGCGATGGAGGGAGGCTTGGGCTCATATGCGTAGGGAACCACGCTTGCAGTCTCACCCGCTGTACCGCTGCCAACACCTATCACCAGCGTTCGCGCGTAACCGAGAAGAGAGCCCGGCAGAGGCAGCCGTCGCGAAAGCCTCCACAATCCAAACGAAACAGCGGTGGCCGCCACCAACCGAGGCACCACGATATACAGCACGGCCGTAATGGCGATCAAATGAATCCACGTTGCGGCGTCGCCCCCGCCGCCCGTGGCCGTCCAACGCAATTCGCTGATTTCGCCTACAGAGCCGTGCGAGATACCGGACAACGCGGAAGCCGGTTCGTACAACGCCGAAATCAGAGCGTAGGCGCTCTGGGGGCCCAGGAAAGTGCTCTCCCATCCAGCCTCGTAGCGAAGCGCAATCCCGCGAACGTACAGGCCGACGATGAGGCCGATCGCCACCAGTGCCGCAGCAAGGTGCATCAGGCGCTTGGCTCGCAGGAACAGCATCGGTTGCGAAAGCACGCTCCACTCACCCGCGAATCGTCGCAAGCCGGTGGTGAGTGGCACGTTGTAGCGCGTTGAATGTCGCATCAATGATTCAATACGGCTGGCAATCCAGCGCTCATAGAAATGAGCGGACCAGAATCCGGCGGCTACCTGGCCTCGCGTCCGGGTCCAGGTCACCAGCAGCGCGATGTACACGAAGAGATTCCAGGCGATGAGCCCGATGAGCGGGAATGCCAGGATGTTGATGTGCCTGCTCCCATCCAGAGCGGAGAGCGATACGCCGAACACGACCGCGGCCACCAGGACGAATCGACCGAGCCAGGTAAGACCACCGGAAAGGGCCATCACGTGCATCACCGCAGGCGAACGCAACTTCAGGCGATCGAGCAGGCGCCGGGAACGCTTGACCAGGAACGCTTGCGACTGAGCTGAAAGCGCCGCTACCGGCCCCGCCTCCGGGCGTTGGGTGGCCGAGTCACGAATGACCGCTCGCGATGCATCAGCCCGATCCGCCAGCGGAATGACCTCGCCCGCGCGATCGGTCTCCTCGATCGCCTGAATCAGCAGAACAGTGCGCAGCTCGCGTTGGTGCATTGAGGGGTGGGTCGTTCGGGAACAGCGAACTAATCAATCCGCTGGACCTTGACCGAAAGCAGGCCACCACCCTCTTCCCGCTCGACGGCGAATTCGATGGGACGGCAGCAAACCTGGCAATCCTCGATGTATGACGGCTCGTCGGCGGTCAGATCAACGCGGGTCTCCAACCGTTCGCCGCAATAAGGACATTGGAAAGCCACGAACTCCTCCGGCAGCAGCCCCGGCAGACCCTTCCCCGGCTCAAAGACGGGCTCGAGCCCATACAGGGAATCGATGCTACGGGCATCCAGGTCCGCAATCCGGCGCTTGAGTGGATCCAGTTCTCGGGCTTTGTGGCGTTTCACGGGGCCATTCTACGCGACCGTTCCGTTCGTCGCAGGTGAGCCCAAGCGCCCCATCGCCACGACCGGCCGAGCAAACCCCGGAGCCCGCTGCCGCATCTATACGCACGCTCGTCAATAAAACGAGCGCGATCGGAAGTTTCACTCCAGGAGAATCGCCATGAGCCCCACGAATCGTCACCGCGGCACCCTGACCGGCCTCATCGTACTCGGCGCTGCCGCGTTCAACACAACGGGCGCGCTCGCTTCGGCGTCGGAGAATTCGCTAGGTGTCAGTTATGTGAAGGCCGACTTGTCGCAACCGGCATCCGCTGAATCGTTGTACAAGCGTATACAGTTCGCGGCCCGGACCGTTTGCCACGAGCCCAACCCGCACGAATTGTCGCGCTTCGCGAACTATCGGCTGTGCGTTGAGAAGGCGGTCGATGCCGCGGTCGCCCAGGTAGACGCGACTGCATTGACGGCCCTCCACCGCAGCAAAACACAACGCTCCGCTGCAGGTTGAGGCGCGAAAATCAGCGCGCGAGCCATCCTCCATCGACCGGGAGGATAGTCCCGTGCACATAGTCAGACGCGCGTGACGCCAGGAATACAGTGGCGCCCGCCAGGTCGTCGGGCTTGCCCCAACGTCCTGCCGGAATGCGCCCGAGGATTTCGCGATTCCGGTTTTCGTCGTTGCGTAACGCAGTCGTATTGTTGGTTGCTATGTAACCAGGCGCGATGGCGTTGACGTTGATGCCCTTCGAGGCCCATTCGTTCGCCAGGAGACGAGTCATGCCGGCGATGCCACTCTTGCTGGCGGTGTAGGAGACCACGCGGACACCGCCCTGAAATGACAGCATCGACGCAATGTTGATTATCTTTCCGCCGCGCTTCAGCTCGAGCATCTTGCGAGCGACGGCCTGACATAGGAAAAACGCCGACTTCAAGTTGACGTTCATCACGGCGTCCCAGTCGCTCTCAGTAAATTCCAGAGCGTCATTGCGTCTGATGATGCCCGCATTGTTGACGAGGATATCGACCGCACCGAAGTGCTCGACGGCCTGCTGGACGATCTCGGCGGAATGCGAGGCTGATCCCAGGTCCGCTTCGATGCTGTGAAACCGGCGCCCGGCAGCGCGAACCAGGCCCGCCGTTTCCTCTGGCGAAGTGCGGCCAACCGCCACGATATCCGCGCCGGCCCCTGCCAGCGCAACGGCGATTCCCTGACCGATGCCCGTGTTGGCGCCGGTGACGAGGGCAGTGCGCCCCACCAATGAAAACAAGTCTGTGTGGCTCATAGTAGTGACGGTGTTGGCACCGCATCCATATCCTTGTAATCCTGGTTGTCGCCGGCCATGGCCCAAATGAAGGCGTAGCGGCTGGTGCCGGCCCCCATGTGAATGGACCACGGCGGCGCGATGACCGCCTGCTCATTCGCCACCACGATGTGGCGCGTCTCGGTCGGTTGCCCCATGAAATGAAACACGCGGTCGGCGGGCTGCATGTCGAAGTAGAAATAGATCTCGGAACGCCGGTCGTGCAGGTGGCAGGGCATCGTGTTCCAGATGCTGCCCACCTCGAGAGCGGTCAGACCCAACAGCAGCTGCGAGGACCTGCAGACATCCGGGTGGATGTACTGGTTGATTGTGCGCTGGTTGGAAGTGGCCTGCGAGCCGAGCTGCATCGGCTTCGCCTCAGCGATCGGGATCTTCACGGTGTCATAGCGGGCGTGAGCTGAGGCGCTCACGATATAGAACTTGGCCGGATTGCCCGCCTCGGTGGATTCAAACACAACCTCGCCACTGCCCATGCCAACGTACAGGCCATCGCGGGGCTCGAGGATGTAGGCTCGACCGTCGACCGAGACCTTACCCGGGCCGCCGATATTGATGACTCCGAGCTCGCGGCGCGCCAGGAAGGGCCCTGCGCCCGCCTCCTTCACAGTCTGCAGCTTCAGGGGCGCACGCACCGGCGCCACGCCGCCCGCTATCAGACGCTCCACGTGGCTGTAGTTCAGCCGGATCTCATCCGCTACGAACAAGTCGGTGAGCAGATAGTAATCGCGCAGTTTCGCGGTATTCAGCCCGACAACCATGTCGGGATGGGTAGCCTGCAGAACCTTGACCTGCATCGAGTGACTCCGGTGCCGTCAGTGACAGTTAGAGACGGTAGGCCGCCTTGGGCAGGCGATGGGCCAGATCCTCCGCAACGCGGACCGCTTCGTCCTCATCGAGGCGATGCTCGGCGACCAGGCGCGCGAGGAACGAACAGTCCACCCGGCGAGCGACGTCGTGCCGCGCCGGGATCGAGAGGAATGCGCGGGTGTCGTCGTTGAATCCAACCGTGTTGTAGAAGCCGGCGGTCTCCGTGGTCTGCTCACGGAACCGCAGCATCCCTTCCGGACTGTCGTGGAACCACCAGGCGGGGCCGAGTTTCAACACCGGATAGTGCCCGGCCAGGGGGGCGAGCTCACGGCTGTACGTCGTCTCATCCAAAGTAAACAGGATGATCGCCAGCCGGGGATCATTGCCGAAGCGATCGAGCAACGGCTTGAGCGCGTTCACATACTCAGTGCGCTTTGGAACGTCCGCGCCCTTGTCGCGCCCGTACTGCTCAAAGAGCCAGCGGTTGTGATTCCGGAAGGCGCCGGGATGAATCTGCATGACCAGGCCGTCATCGAGGCTCATGCGGGCCATTTCCAGGAGCACCTGCGCCCGGAACAATTCAGCCTCGTCGGGTGTGACCGGGCCGGCGACCACACGTGCGAACAGGCGCTCGATTTCTGCATCACTGAGATCTGCCGTGCGGGCTGTTGGATGACCGTGATCCGTAGCGGTCGCGCCCGCGTCAGCAAATACGGCGCGACGGATGCGATGCGCTTCGAGATAACCGCGCCAGCTGTGGACGTCCTGGCGGGTCAGCTCACCAAATTCAGTCAGCGCGCTGCGAAACTGCTCGTGTTCCGGGTCAACCACGGCATCCGGCCGGTAGGTGGTGACAACCCGGCCGCCCCAACCGCTCGCGCGGATCTTGCGATGATGATTGAGCGGATCGAGCGGCGACTCCGTCGTCGCCAACACTTCGATGTTGAATCGCTCGAACAACGCCCGGGGCCGGAAGGCATCCGTGCGCAAAGCCGCGCCAATGGCATCGAAATAATGATCAGCCGACTTCTCATCGAGCACGACGTCGAGACCGAACACCACGCTGAAGACGTGACTCAGCCACAGCGATGACGGCGTACCGCGAAACAGAGTGAAGTTGCGAGCGAACAGCCGCCACGCCTCGCGCGGATCGGCATCGGAAGGCCCCTTGCGGCTCGGCACCCCAAGGGTGGCCAGCGGAACACCCTGGCTGTAGAGCATCCGATAAAGATAGTGATCGGGCGCGAGAAGCAGCTCCGTCGCGTTGCTGAACGGCTCGTTGTCCGCGAACCAGGCCGGGTCGGTGTGACCATGAGGGCTGATGATCGGCAGATTTTGTACGGTCCCGTACAGCCGGCGAGCGATGGCCCGGACGGCAGGGTCAGCTGGAAACAGGCGGTCGGGGTGCAGGACGAGTTTCTTTGACATATTCGACTCAGCGCGGGCTCGAGCCCAAATCATACCTCGCCAGGGGGCCCATGGTAACCGGTGTCATATGCTGCATCGCAGCTCCATTCGCTCATTCCCGAAACACATCCAATCACCTGTTTTTTCAGCCCTTCGAAAGGCCCGCCGCCTCGTCTTTCGGCGGCTGTGAGGAATCACGCACAATCAAGTGCAGTGTGACCCGGGTTACGGTCGCCAGGTCCGCCTCGTTCGGCGCCTTCACGGGTATGAGCTTAGCTGCTGCCAGCCGTCCCATGTCACGAATCGGCATCCGAATGGTGGTCAGCGACGGCGACAGTCGTGTGGCCAGCGGACTGTCATCGAACCCCACGACCGAGAGCTCGCCAGGGATCGATATACCGAGCCTGTAGGCGGCCTTGTACACCCCTGCTGCCATCT
Source organism: Gammaproteobacteria bacterium (assembly GCA_034668025.1). Classification (GTDB taxonomy): domain Bacteria; phylum Pseudomonadota; class Gammaproteobacteria; order Steroidobacterales; family Steroidobacteraceae; genus 13-2-20CM-66-19. The sequence goes on from JAXDQF010000450.1 coordinate 5,659, forward strand.
CGTCGTTGGACGCAAAGATCGCCGTAGGACGTGGCCGCCGCGCCAGGAGCGCCTCTGCGCAAGCCACGCCCGAATCAAACGTATACGCGCCCTCGACGATCATCTCGGGAGGAATACGCACGCCGCGCGCTTCCAACGCGGAGGTGAAACCGAGCGCTCGTTCGTGGGCGGACCGGTACTGAGGTGGGCCTGTAATCAGTCCGATCCGGCGATGACCCAATGCCTCGAGGTAATTCGCCGCCTCCGCCGTGGCTTCGCGGTCGTTACATAAGATTGCCCGCGACGTGTTGTCCAGGCGAATCGACGCGAGACGCACATACTGACAATCAATCTCGCGCAAAGCCTGCGCCAGCATCTGGTCCTCCGAAATTGGCGGCAACAGGACCACACCATGCAACTTCAGCCGCTCGATGAAACGGCGTATACCCGGCAGGAAGTCCTCACTCAGCCGGTCGCAGGGATGCACCACGAGCTCGAATCCGGAGCCGCGCAGCGCATCCAGCACACCGTCCTGGATATTGACGATGTACTGCGCGTTGGGATTGTCATATATCAACCCAATGAGAAACGAGCGCCGGAACGCCAGGCCCCGCGCCTGCGGATCGGGTGCGTAGCCAATCTGCTGAATGACGGCATCGATCTTCGCGCGCGTGGCTTCTTTTACGAACGGTGACTGGTTAATCACCCGCGAGACCGTTTTCTTTGAGACATTGGCGAGGCGGGCGATGTCGTTGATGGTGGCCCGGCGGCCGCCCAGACTGTCGGGCGACTTCAACCCCGTCAGGTCGAGCGCAGTCACTTTGGTGACGGATGTTTTTGTTTTTGACATGCGCAGATTGTGCTCGCGGCTGGCATCAGCCGTAAAAAGGTGCCGCAGTGTACGCGCCAGCCGGGGCTGGACAAAAGCTGACCGGGCCCTTTAAATGACACCGGTTTCCTCCGCGAGAATATTGCGCTGCGCAATATTCCGAAAGCGTGACGAGCAGCTGAAACCATGCAAACTCATTCCATCCATCGGATCGACCCGGCTGACGATGTGGCCGTGGCCCTCCGGCAGCTCGAGCCTGGCGAAAGTGTGAGCTTGGGCGATTCGGGCGATTCCAGCCGCGACCGCCTTCACGTCCGTGAGTTGATTCCCCGTGGACATAAGCTGGCCGTCCGCCGGATCAGCGCCGGGAACGCCGTTCTCAAGTACGGCTGGCCCATCGGCCAGGCCCGGTGTGACATCGAGGCCGGCTCGCTCGTCCACTCCGAGAATCTAACAACGCTGCTCACAGGTCTCAATCACTACGAATACCAACCGGCAGCTCCCCTGAGGGTGACCGCTTCCGGCGGCGAACAGCCCTTGGAATTCATGGGTTACCGGCGTCGCAGCGGCCGCGTTGGCACGCGTAATGAAATCTGGGTTGTCACAACAGTTGGTTGCGTGACACGTACGGCGGAGCGGATTGCGCGGTTGGGAGCTGAGCGGTTTGCGGGCCGTGTCGACGGCGTGCATGCATTGACTCATCCGTTTGGCTGCTCACAACTGGGCGATGACCTCGCACACACGCGCAAAGTCCTCGCGTCCCTCATCGTCCATCCCAACGCAGGCGGCGTGCTGGTGGTGGGACTCGGGTGCGAATCCAACCAGCTGAGCAAGTTGCTGGCGGAAGTGGGCGACCATGATGAGTCGCGCATCCGCTCATTCAGCGCCCAGGCGAGCGATGATGAGATCGAAGAAGGTCTCGCGGCGCTGGAGGCGCTCGTGGAAGTTGCCGAGTGTGACGAGCGCGAGCCCTGCGCTCTGTCGGCATTGGCAATCGGCCTGAAGTGCGGCGGTTCGGACGGCTTCAGCGGCATCACTGCGAATCCCCTCGTGGGTCGAATCGCGGACCAGGTCTCCAGCGCCGGCGGCACACCCATCCTCACCGAGATCCCCGAAGTCTTCGGTGCGGAGCAGCTGTTGATGCGCCGGGCCGTGGACGCAGCCGTGTTTGCGGACGTGGTGGCGCTGGTCAACAGTTTCAAACAGTACTTTCTGGATCACGGCCAGCCCATCTACGAGAATCCCTCGCCGGGCAACATTGCCGGCGGCATTACCACTCTCGAGGAAAAATCCCTCGGGGCCGTGCAGAAAGGCGGCCGTGCGCCCGTGAGCCAGGTGTTGCTCTACGGTCAACGCGCCAGCCGCCCCGGCCTCGCCCTGCTCGAAGCGCCTGGCAACGATGCAGTCTCCTCGACTGCACTCGTCGCCGCGGGAGCCACTATTTTGCTGTTCACCACCGGTCGCGGGACGCCCCTGGGTTTCCCGGTGCCCACCCTCAAGATTGCATCCAACACGGCGCTCGCGCAGAAGAAGCCTCGCTGGATCGACTTCGACGCCGGCCAGGTGCTGGATGGAACGAGCATGGACGATGCCGCGCGGAAGCTCATGCAGCTGGTTATTGACACCGCATCGGGCAAGCTGGCGCGCAACGAGCTCAACGACGAGCGCGAGATCGCCATCTGGAAAACAGGTGTCACGCTGTAATGGCAGCCCCGCAATGAACGAATTTCTATCGCAAGCCAACCTCGCGCGCGTGCCACCCGAAGTCAAGCGACCCGCCTATGACCGCAGGGCTGTTGACATCGGTATTGTCCACTTCGGACCCGGCGCCTTTCACCGCGTGCATCAGGCATGGTTCGTGGACAAACTGCTGGCGAATGACCCGCGCTGGGGAATTTGCGCAGTGTCGCTTCGCAGTACCGATGTACGCGACGCGCTCGTGCCACAGGACGGGCTCTACACGCTGGCCTCGCTCGATGAGACCACCTCGTATCGAGTCATCGGCGCGCTGAAACAGACGCTCGTGGCCCCGGAAGATCCGCAAAGCGTGTTGGAACAGCTGGCCGCGCCACGCACCCGGGTAGTGACCATGACCGTCACGGAAAAAGGTTACTGCCTCGGCGCCGACGGCAACCTCGACATGACCCACGGCGATATCCGCCGCGATTTGCGCTCGCCGCACTCCCCCAGCAGTCTGATTGGATACCTGGTTGAAGCCCTGCGGCGCAGGCGGGCCAGCGGCGTGGGCCCTCTCACCATCATCAGTTGCGACAACCTCGTCGATAACGGAACGCGCCTGGGCCGGGCCGTGCAACAGCTCGCCGAAGCTGATGACCCGAACCTGGCGCGTTGGATTGCGGAGAAGGTCGCATTCCCGCGTACGATGGTCGACAGCATCACACCCGCCACCACGGATGATCTGCGCGAGCGGGTCGCTGAAGTGCTCGGCATGACTGACCGTTGGCCGGTGCAACGCGAAGGGTTCGTGCAGTGGGTCATCGAGGATCGTTCAGCCGCAGAGGGTCCTGATTGGGAAAGTGCCGGCGTCATCGTCACTGACGACGTTGGAGCCTACGACCGGGCCAAGTTGCGCCTGTTGAATGGCGCCCATTCATCGTTGGCATATCTCGGCCTGTTGGCCGGCCACGAAACGGTCGCCGGCGCCATGGAGGATGTGGACCTGGCGGCGTTTGTCGGCACGCTGATGAAGCGCGACATCCTGCCGACTCTCAAGGCACCGCGCGGGCTCGATCTGAATGTGTACATCCAGGCGATTCTGAAACGCTTCCGCAACCCGGCCATCCGCCACGCCCTGGCGCAGATCGCCTGGGACGGCTCGCAAAAATTGCCGTTCCGATTGCTTGGCACCCTCCATGACAACCTGCAGGCAGGCAGGCCGATTGACCGGCTGTGTGTGCCGGTCGCGGCGTGGATGCACTTCGTGCGCCGCAAGGCGGCCGACGGCGAGCAGGTGGTCGATCCGCTGGCGAAGCAACTGTTCGACATCGGGAAACACTGTCAGAACCGCGCGGCAACCGATTTGCCGATGTTTCTGGCACTGGAGCACGTATTTCCGCCCTCACTCGTGAGTAACGAGATCTTCACGAGCGGGCTGGCCCGGGCCTATGACGGCCTGGCGGCCGGAAGGTGATTCCACCCAACTAGGACTCGGCAGCGCGCAGGGATAAATCCAACTCTGGAGTCGAGGCACAGGGATGAATCCAACGCTCGAGCCGAGGGAAGTAGAGCGGCCTTTCATCGGCCGGTGGCTGCGAACCAGTCTCGCGCTCATTGTCCGCTCGCCCGTGCAGTTCGGGCTGCTCATCGTGTTGCTGGTCTGCTTCGACAACGCCATCGTGGACGTCGCCGGGGGCCTGCGAGTCGCGAAGCTCTGGAGCAACGCGTTCGGCGCCCTGCTGTTGGGATTGATCTGGGTGTTTATCGCTGCCCTGGCTCGCGGCGCGGACGACACGTCGCGAGTATGGTCAGCCTTTGCGCAGCTGCTGCGGGTCCGGGTTTGGGCTGGAGCACTCGTGTCCACGGCCGGTGCCGCCGCATTCAATTTCGTCGTCGGCTGGGTGCTTGATGGTGCGACCGGGCTGCATTACAGCAACCCCGTGCCTTTTCCCCAGCACCCGGGCGACGTCGTCGCGGCGATAGCCCGCAACTCCGCCATTTTCACTGTGTTCTTCAAGCCGTTCTACTTTCCCCTGCTCGCCCTCATTCCCGACATCCCGCCACGGTTGGCCCGGTCTCTGTCAATGTCTGCCGCCCGCAAGAACGGCACCGTTGCGATCCTGTTGGGTGTGGGAATCGTCGTCGTGTCAGCTGCCGCACTCGCGGAAATTGTGCCGCTGTTCGGGCTCACTGAGGCATTGGCTGTGGTCTTCGTCGGTGTCTTTAATTACGTCGCCTATCGCGATGTCTTCGAGCGGCGTGACACCAACGTACCGCAGGCAGTCAAAAAGGCGCCGGAAATCCTATCGCGGCCCGCGCCATCCCGCACGGCATAGCGAAGTAGGGCTGCAACGCCCGCGTGTGCGCTCACCCGCAAGGCGATCGGAGATGTTCACGCGGCCGCCCTCTCGTGCCGCTCTCATTTCTCGTGTCGGATTCAGCGCGCTCCGTTGGCGTTGCAGCCCTTCTTCGCTAGGACGTGCCCCAACCCGTGGCACCCTCCCCGGCCGATAACGCAGAGTGCGCATAGTCATTGTGTCAAAGGGTTAACGGGACGTTGGGTTGCGCGGATTAGAAGCGCAACAGCCTGCTGCTTGCAGCGACAGCAACCATGAGCAGTGCGACCAAAAAGAACGCTACCGACAGGCTGCTGTGGTGGGCAATGATGCCGATCCCCGCGGGACCCGTAAGAATGCCTGCGTAGCCCAAGGACGTAATTGCCGGTATCGCCACTGCCTGTGGCATGCTCGTTTGCCGGCCCACTGCGGTGAATAGAACCGGCACGATGTTGGAGCAGCCAAGGCCAACCAGCGCGTAGCCGAGTAACGCGAGCTGCCAGGACGGCACCAGCACAGTCAGTGCGATGCCACCTGCGGAGAGCAGACCGCCAACAGCGACGATGGCACGCCTGCCGATCCTGGCGACCACGGCATCCCCCGTTAGCCGACCTAGTGTCATCGCCAACGAGAAGCTGGCAAAGCCAAACCCAGATTGGGCCGATGGCATACCGCGTTCCTCAGTGAGAAACACTGCGCTCCAGTCCAGCATCGAGCCTTCTACCAGGAAGACGACGAAGCACAGCAGGCCGAGGAAAAGAACGACGCCATGAGGAATGGCAAATGGGGGTCCTTCGGCGGGGTTGCCATAGGGCAACAACGCGGGGTAAGCAATCAGTAGCGCGATCACCATCGCAACTACAGCGACGAGCGTGCTACCCAGCGCCGATGCATTCAATGTCAACAAAACGCTGGTGCCTGCTGCACCGACGATACCGCCCAGGCTGTAGAAGCCATGGAAGCCCGACATCAGCGGCTTACCACTGGCACGCTCTACGATGACCGCCTGTACGTTCATCACACAATCAGTTGAGCCCAGAGCGATGCCGAAGATGCAGAGCGCGACGGCCAGCAGTGACACAGACGACACTATCGCCAGCAATGGCAACGCGGCACACAGAAGCAGAGATGACACTGCAAGCACGATCCGACAACCATAGCGCGTGCTCAGCGCGCCTGCGATCGGCATCGAGATGATTGACCCTCCACCCAGGCAGAGCAACACGAGGCCAAGAGTAGCCTCATTCAATCCCGTACGAGTCTTCGCAAATGGAACGAGTGAGGCCCACGCCGCCGCAGCGAAACCGGCGATGAGAAAGAGCAACCTCGTCGATCGTTGCTCCGCTCTCGTCATGATGAGTTGTTCAGTGATCGCGCTCAACGGCATACCTCGTCCTTGAACCCGCGGGTCGGGGGATGGGTGCATACTTGGGGTTGATTGTCGGCGAGACCCGCTATTTCGGATCGGCGCGCTGCAAGGTCAAGCCACGCGCCCCAAAAGCGCGCAGGGTCGCATCCTCAATGTGGTACTCCACCACCAGGTGCTCAATCTGTTCGATTGGAGCCACGTGATGCGTGGCCGCCGCGCCCAACTTGTCAGCAGTTGCCACCACGACGGCTACAGCGCTGGCTTCGATCATCGCGCGCTTGACGAGCGCTTCCTCATCATCCATCGACCAGAGGCCGGTGTCCGGGTCGATGCCGCATGCGCCGGGAAAGCAGATATCGGCACGAATCCGGCGAATTGCCTCGATTGCCGGTGTCCCGACCGCCGCACCACTGCGCTTGTCGATGCGGCCACCGATCAGCAGGATCTGGAAGCCATCGCGGTCAATGAGACTCTGAGCGATATCGGGTGCATTCGTCACCACGGTCAAGCCTTGATTGTTCGGGAGAGCATCTGCTATGGCACTGTTCGTGGAGCCCGCGTCTATCATCACGATCTGATTGCGCGTGACCAACGTCGCTGCCTTTCTTGCTAGAAGCCGCTTGCGATCGGTGGACTGGTCTCGACGACGGCTCAGCGGCGAGAGATCAGGACCGTTCGCCAACGCGCCACCGTATACGCGGTGACATAGGCCGCGGGCAGCCAATTCGCGAAGATTGCGGCGAATTGAGTCCTCGGAGACATCGAACTTGATCGCCAACTCAGACGCGACCACGCGACCTGCCTCATTCAGTTGCTGCAGAATCGCGCGCTG
>JAXDQF010000451.1:0-7138 GCA_034668025.1 Gammaproteobacteria bacterium
TGGGGCTCGCGATAGAGGGTCTGTTTATCCGCAGGGCATCGGTCACAGCGGAAATCGAGACCGCTCCGCGGGCATTTCTCGGCCGCGAACAAGACGCAGCCTATGCGTTTCATAATGGTTCATCCCGCGCGCTGTCGGTCGAATACGCGCCGGTGACGCCGCTCGGTGTTGAGCCTCTGGGCAATGTCACTCGAAAAATCGTCACTCCGGCGGGTGGTGTGCAGCGTGACCCATTCACACTGTTGGCAGTTCGCATGGGGCCACAGACATGGCCCCCTGTTCCGGCGAGACTTCTCGGTCCGTTGGGTTTGGCCTGGTGGTCGCGTGATTTCCAACCGTCACTGCGAATGGCCGTAGCGCCGGATACGCTGATCAGAGCCCGAGGCCGCCCGCGGGGCAATCCCGCCGGGGCCCGGCCGCGCCGCGTGATTGGAGCGGGCTCGGAATTGCACCAGTTGCGTGGGTATGTACGGGGAGATTCGCTTGCGCGGATCGACTGGAAAGCCACTGCGCGTTCGCGGCGACTCGTGACTCGCGAGTTCAGCGAAGACCAGCACCTGGATGTGCTCGTTGCAATCGATGCCGGTCGCTTGAGTCGAGTGCGAGCGGGCCGTCTCGATCGGTTCGGGGTGTATGCGAATGTGGTGGCGCGCTTTGCGGAGATTGTGGTTCCGAACGATGATCGAATCGGGATGATTGTGTTTGCAGATCGGCCGCTGGTGGTGTGTCCGCCAGACCGGGGCCTGCCGGCCGTCACACGCATTCGCAGGACGTTGGCCCAATTGTCAGTGCAGGCTGCCGAATCCGATCCGCTCGCCGCTGCCGTGCGGATTCGCGGCATGTTGAAGCATCGTGGCCTGATCGTGTTGCTCACGGACCTGGACGATGCCAGTGTCGCCGATCAACTGGTGCGTGCGGTGAAGCTGCTTTCTCCCCCGCACCTGGTGGTGGTGGCGGGAATTCACAGTCCGGAGATTTCCGATCTGGCACGTCGCGAGGCGCACGATTGGCAGGATCCTTGGGATTCACTGGCGGCACAGGAGCACGAGACACGAGCAGAATCGCAGCGCGCGTTGTTGCGGAGGCTCGGCGCGCCCGTCATTGCAGCCACCGAGGAGTTGCTCGAGCGGAAAGTGCTCGCAGAGTATGAGTCGCTCAGGCGGTCGCGGCGGATTTGAGTCGGCGGAAGCCGAACAGCCAGCCATTCAACAGCGCGAGCATGAACAGCCAGTAGCTGACGCCGATTGCGACGCGGACGCGCAGTGAGACAGCGGGATTGGGCGAGATATACCCTTCAATCAGGCCCGAACCGACTAACAGCAGGACGCAGGCGAGAATGAGCTTGCCCGACTGCAGTGCCGCGCGTTGGAATGATTCTGCGCGGGTTGCGGCTCCCGGCCGGATGAGTGCTTCGCCGACGGCAGCGCCCGCCGCGCCTGACAGGCACATCACGGATATCTCTACACACCCATGTGCTACCACAAACCTGAAAAGATCGTCATCCAGGCCGTGCTGGCCGGTGAATGCGAATACCGCGCCCAACATCAGGCCGTTCAAACCCAGGACGTACACGGTGCCCAGGCCAAACAGGAACCCCGCGCAGTAGGCGAACAGACTCACCACTATGTTGTTCGTGAGAATCTGCAGCGACAGCACGGAGGAGGGTACGACATTCAACAGTCCTTCCGTCCAAAGTTGTCCCCGCTCGACGGTGGCAATCAGCTCGGGAGATGCAAACAGCGCAATGAGATCCGGATAGGTGTGCACCATCCAGTAGCCCGTGACCACGGTCAGCATGAACAGCGCGGTAGCCCAGAACACGTGCGGCCGGAGCCAATGCATTACGGCGGGAATATCATCCCTGAACAGGCTGAGAAGCGCATGTCCCGGATGCCATGCCGGTCTGTGCAAGCTCGCATGTGCCTGGGCATACGCGGCTTCGAGATACTCGCGCGCCCGGGAGTCTGGCAGCAATCGCCGCACTTTCGCGACGTCATGGGCGAGCATTCGGTAATCGTCAGCCATGGCGGTTGCATCCGCCGCGTCTTCGGTGCGCTTGCCCGCAAGGCGACGCGTTCGAGCAGCAGCGTTTTTCCACAACTGCGATCGGCGTAATAATGTCAGTCGCAATGCATTCTCGCGCGTGGACTCGCTCATTGGGTGCTACCGACTGTCAGGCTCTCCAGTTGCATCCGCAAATCGGCGTCGGCCTCGGCCGGCGCGTCTTTCAGGATGGTCCGAGCGATTCTGCGGCGTGCGGCGCTGTCCAGGGTTGGCCAGCGCTGCAACAACTCATCCAGTACTTCGGCCGTTCTGGCATCGAGCTGGTTGTTGGTGCGGCGCTCATCCGAGTAGCGGGCCAGCGTCGTGTCGTTGTGGGTATAAGCGAGGAGGGTGCCTGCCGCAAGGTCGCCTATTCTCACATGGTTGCGGGTCACCATGGTTGTCAGCAGGCCGAGGGCATAGGCAATCGGAAAACTGTCGACCAACCGGAAGACATTGCGGGTGAGCAGCGATCCGACTCCGGGCGCGCCGCCGTCCCGACTGACGATTTGCAACCCGGCCATGCGTTTGCCGGGAGTCAGTCCGCGCGTCGCAACTTCCCAGACGGGATGATAGAGAAAATAAATCGCCGCCGGTGGCGCTACCACATACACAAACCAACCGGCACCCGGGTTCAGAGGAGTGACGACACTCCAGTCGCCGTTATGCAGCAACGCTGCGACGATGTACCAGGCAATACTCAATATGGTGCGGATGGCCCAGTCGACGACAAACGCAAAAGATCGGGCCCCGGGTCCGGCAACAGGCAGCGCCACGTCAACTCCCGTGACGCTGTCGACTGCCAGGTCCGAAGTTCGATCCATTACTCCTCGGCGGCGAGCTGTTCGGCCTGGTATTCCTGTTGGAGTGCGTCGAGCAGCTCGTCGAGCGCTCCGTCCATCACTTTCTGAAGTTGGTAAAGTGTCAGGTTGATCCGATGATCGGTCACCCGCCCCTGGGGGAAGTTGTAGGTGCGAATGCGTTCTGAGCGATCGCCGCTTCCCACCTGCAGACGGCGTGACTGCGCCTGCTCGCTTTGCTGCTTTTCCTGTTCGGCCGCCAACAGTCGCGCCTTGAGCAGGGCCATGGCGCGCGAGCGGTTCTTGTGCTGCGAGCGTTCGTCCTGGCACTCGACGACGATGCCCGTCGGGATGTGCGTGATACGAATGGCCGAATCGGTTTTGTTCACGTGCTGGCCACCCGCGCCGGAGGAGCGGTAGGTGTCCACGCGCAGATCCGCTGGGTTTAGGTCGACTTCTTCGACTTCATCGAGTTCCGGCAGGATCGCGACGGTGCAGGCGGACGTGTGGATGCGTCCCTGTGCCTCCGTCGCGGGAACTCGCTGTACCCGATGGGTGCCCGACTCGAATTTCAGCTTCGCGAAGACGCCTTTGCCGGCCACGCGACTTATGACCTCGCGATAGCCGCCGTGCTCACCGCGGTTCTCGCTGATGATCTCAACCGTGAGCCCGTGACCTTCGGCGTAGCGTGAGTACATGCGGAACAAATCGCCCGCGAAGATGGCCGCTTCGTCACCACCCGTACCTGCCCGGATCTCGAGGAATATGTTCTTGTCGTCGCGGGGGTCTTTCGGGATGAGCAGCTTGCGCAGATCCGCCTCGGCGGACGTGATCTCGCGCCCCACGCGGCCGACCTCCTCGGCGCCCAGATTGCGCATATCGGGGTCGGAATCAGCCAGCATTTCCTGCGCAGCGGCCAGATCGCGCTCGAGACCGTGGTATCCACTGAAGGCCTCGACCAGCGGCTCCAGACGCGCATATTCCATGGACAGATCACGGAATTGCTGCGATCCCCCGGCAACGTCTGAGGTCGCAAGCAGTCGGCCAACCTCTTCGAACCGGTCGGTCATCTTCTCGAGGCGCTGGCGTATCGATTCCTTCATGGGCGAATGGCTATGGGACCCTGCGGGGGCCGCATTTTCCGTTACCTATCCGGCAAAAACCACGCTTTTTGCCGGACGTTAAATCAGGCACTTCGCCCAACTCTGCGGAAATCGCCTCTCCGTTACCGATCCGGCAAAAACCACGCTTTTTGCCGGACGCTAAATCAGGCACTCCGCCCAACTCTGCGGAAATCGCTTGCGATTTCCGCCAATTGATTACAGGCACACAATGTGCGGGCGTTGCCGTAAAGTAGCCGCTGTGCATCGAATTACACTCTCTTTGCTGATGACGGGTTCCGCGCTTCTCGCCGGGTGTGCCGGGGGACCAGCGCCCAAAGAGGACCCGGCCAGCCATGACCCCGCCGCCCTGACCGTCGTCGCCGAGATTGCGTTGACGCGCGGCGATTGCAAGACGGCCTCCGAAAGCTATGCGGAGGCGGCCCAGCACGGCGCGGTTCCCCTAGCTCGACGCGCCAGCGAGGTGGCGCTCGCTTGTGAGCACGTCCCGGCGGCGTGGAAGTCCGCGGTCCGATGGCGAGCGCTCGCTCCCGGCGACCGCGAGGCGTCGGCAATGTACGCGACTGTCGCGATCAAGCTGTATCGAATTGCAGATGCGCGGTCGGCCATCGTCGATTTCGCGAAGTTGCAGAACCCTCAGGACTCCGCCGGACTGAGCGAGCTGGCTGGCTTGCTGCTGGAGCAGTCAGACGCGCCGGCAGTGCTTGCTGCGATGAGTGGTGCGTTGGATGCAGCCACGATCACACCGGACACGGATGCGCTTCTCGCCGAGTTGGCTCTCGACGCCAACGATGCACAGAGGGCGGAACGCTACGCGCAGACGGCGATCGAACGGGATCCGAAACAGTTTGGTGCCAAGCGTGTGTTGGCTCGCGCCTATGTGGTTCGTGGAGAAGCGACTAAAGCCATCGCGACTGCGCGCGAAATCATGCGTGAAGATGCGACGCGCGGAGCTTTCGAACTGGCGGAAGTGCTGGTGGCGCTCGATCGGATCGAAGAGGCGCATCAGGAACTGGAACGACTGAGAAGTACCAAAGCCTCTCCCAGCGAGATTGACCGACGTCTGGCCCTGCTGGCATACAACGCCGGCGACTTCAAAGAAGCGCAACAACGCTTCGCCGAAATAGCGACCCGAGGCGAAGCATCCGACGCCGCATTGTTGTTTCTGGCCGATATTGCACAGCGTGACGGAGATACAGACGCGGCACTGGCAGGCTATCGCCGATTGGCCGATTCGGCGTTTGCACTCGAGGCACGGTCCAAGGCGGCGGCGATTCTGCTGAAGCGAAACAAGCAGTCCGAGGCGATGCTGTTGTTAGATGACTATGTTTCGGATCATCCCGATACGGAATTCGAGACACGCCTTGCGGAGGCCCGATTGCTCGCCGATCACGGTGAGGCCGAGACGGGTCTGACACTGCTTGCCTCTGCACTCGAGCGGCATCCCAAGCATCCGGCTATCGAGTACGACCGGGCCGTCATTCTCGAACGTGCCGGGCGCATCAAAGAGTCCGTGGAAGTGCTCGAACAGCTTTTGCAGCAGCGGCCGGACGATCCCGTGCTCATGAATGCACTCGGATACACGCTCGCCGACCACAGCATGGATCTCGGACGCGCCGAAGGGCTGATTCACAAGGCGTTGATCGCGACGCCCGATAGCCCTGCCGTTCTCGATAGCCTCGGTTGGGTACGCTTTCGTGAGGGTGATGCGAAGGGTGCTGTCCCGGAGCTCGAACACGCTTATTCGCTCGAACACGACGCAGACATTGCGGCGCATTGGGGGGAGGCGTTGTGGGTTAGTGGCAAGCATCAGGAGGCGCGGCGTGTTTGGGCCGCGGCTGTTGCGCGTGCGCCGGATGCACCGTTGTTGAAGGCGACGATGGCTCGGTTCCTCAAAGATGCTCCGTAAGGTTCTGTGGGCGACGATCGCTGTCATGCTCGCGAGTTGTCGAACGGTTCCGGTCCACGAGACGCATGGCCCGGTTCAATCTCAGTCCTGGGAGACGCGGCGGCCGCAGTTGCAGGCGCGTGATCGCTTTACGTTGAAGGGACGGGTGGCGGTGGCTACAGGAAGTGATGGGTTCAACGCGCGTCTGCGTTGGACGCAGGAAGGGAAGCAGACTCACATGTCGCTCGACGGGCCTTTGGGCGCCGGTGGAGTGCAGGTTACGTCGGATGGCTCCGCGGTGAGCATCGTAACTTCTCGCGGTGATCGCCTGGACAATGATGCCGCTCGCGCAGAGCTCACAAACCGATTGGGGTTCGATCCGCCAATTGATGATTTGCGATATTGGGTTCTTGGCGTTCCGGAGCCGGGGCACCCAGCGCAGGAGTCATTGGACTCACAGCAGCGTTTGGCCACCCTCGAGCAGGACGGGTGGCAAATCCAGTACACGGACTATATGTCCGTGGGTGGCGAGTGGCTCCCGTCGAAATTGACGGTGCAACGTCAGGGAGTTCGACTGCGTTTAGTTGTGGACGGCTGGACGTGACTGACGAGACTCTGTGGCCCGCGCCCGCGAAATTGAATTTGTTTTTGCACGTCACCGGCCGCCGGCCTGACGGCTACCACGAGCTGCAGACGGTATTTCAGCTCATCGACCTGTGCGACACGATCGCTATATCGGTCCGCGAGGATGGCCGAATCGAGCGGCCGGACGGCCCTCCGGGGGTCGACCCTGAGGCAGATCTCACCGTCCGTGCAGCGCGAGCGTTGCAGCAGGCTACTGGCTGCCCGCTCGGCGCGACGCTGCGGGTGCGGAAGCGGATACCCATGGGCGGCGGATTGGGTGGGGGAAGTTCGGATGCGGCCAGTGTGCTGCTGGGACTGAATGCGGTTTGGGGCTGTGGGTTGCCGGTAGAAGCGCTGGCCCGGTTGGGGCTGCCGCTGGGTGCGGATGTGCCTGTTTTTGTTCGAGGTTCTTCCGCCTGGGGCCAGGGGGTTGGCGAGGATTTACAGCCTCTGGAGCTGCCCGAGTCCTGGTACGTGGTGATCCATCCCGGGGTCGCGGTGGGCACCCGTGACGTATTCCAGAGCCCTGAATTGACACGAAATTCCCCCGTCATCACAATACGCGCCTTTTTTCAGGCGGGTGGTCGGAACGACTGCGAGCCAGTGGTGCGGGCGCGATTCCCTGAGGTCGCGGAAGCGCTCGACTGGTTGGGCCGTTTTGC
>JAXDQF010000452.1:0-2972 GCA_034668025.1 Gammaproteobacteria bacterium
ACTGCGCGCAAGACATCGGGTGTTCCGGGTCGCTCGTTGATGGCGACCCGCTTGCGGATGTCGTGCTTGAAGAGTGGCCTCAGCTTGTCGAGATTGCGCTCGAGAAAAACGAAGAACGGAGTCAGGCCGGCATCAACGCGCCCCGTCATGAGCCGGTGCGCGGGCAAGATGACGTCCTCGAACTGTAACTGGCAGCTCGGGCACCACGACAGGTTGGTAGTCGCTTGCTGGGCCTCGATTTGGCTCAGTGCGGCCAAGCCGGCACGCCCTGCGGTTTCGCCATCACCCGCTCGAAATTGGTTGATGCCGCAGCAGGCGCTCGAACCACCAAGGATCTCGCAGGACAAGCCCATCGCCTGCAGGATTTCGACACACAACAGGACAATGTGCGGTGTCTTCCCTACATTGCAACCAATATAGAATGCGATGTCGGGCTTGCATTCGTCCGTGACGGGCTTAGGCGTCGGCTGAAGCCGGGCAACTGTGTTCTGATCCACTTGAAGCCTGGACAGAATCCGCAGCGACTTGGCGACAGTGCGGAAGGAAGCGGCTCCGTTCTTCCGAACGGCATCGCCGTCACGGCGACGGACATTCGCGTAATTTGCCATCTTCACAAGAAAGAGCGGGTCCACCCCGTAGTCACAGGCGTCGCGGCAGAAGGCGCTGCTTGAGCATGCGCCAGCCCAGCGTTGCGCGGCTTCGTTTCCATCGCCCCCGCGTATCAGATCGATAATGCCGCCGAGTACGTCCTTCTGATCGGTCTCGGAGAGGCCGATAGACCCCTTCATTGGGCAGACTTCGAAACACTTGCCGCAGCCAACACACGCGGAGGCCACGTCTTGCATGCGCGTGTCGAGAGCCTCGATGAAATCCATTGGTCTGTTACTCCATCGGGCTGCCGACCCGTTGGGCCGAACATGGAGTGCCTCGTCGTGTCTGCGGAATTGCCAAAGAGCGAATGGAGATATAAGAGAACGTTATGTCTACGCGAGACGATGCATTGCGGATGCGGCTGGGGCGTTCCCTGAAGCTTCGTGATCTCCACACTCTGACCGTGGTCGCCGAGCTCGGCAGCATGGCCAAGGCGGCGGCGTTTCTGTCGGTCACTCAGCCTGCCGTCTCGCAGGCGATCGCCGACTTGGAGCGTTTCGCGGGCATTCGTCTGCTCGATCGAGGCCCGCGCGGCGTGGTGCTCACCGTGGCGGGAGAAGCGA
The DNA here is from genome assembly GCA_034668025.1 of Gammaproteobacteria bacterium. Classification (GTDB taxonomy): domain Bacteria; phylum Pseudomonadota; class Gammaproteobacteria; order Steroidobacterales; family Steroidobacteraceae; genus 13-2-20CM-66-19. The sequence continues at coordinate 1,215 of JAXDQF010000452.1, forward strand.
TGGTCGCCCGCGGGCGTCAGGCGCTTGATACCCTCGACCTGGGCATGCGCGACATCGCGTTCCTGACGGATGGTGGCCGTGGCATCGTGCGCGTCGGTGCCGACATGGCGTTCATCGCCGGAGGCCTCCTGGCCGACATTATCACGCATTTGCGCAGCCGCTATCCCGGAATATCCGTGCATGTCTTCGAGACCAGCATGCGCGTTTCAGGGACTGAATACCGTGAACTCATGGAACGCGGCGTAGACGTTCTGCTGGGGCGGCGCTCACGCGAGGACATAGATAGCGAGTTGCTCATCGAGCACCTGATGGAGGAGAAGCTCAAGGTCGTAGTGAGCTCAACTCATCCTCTGGCAATGCGAGACCGGGTCGACTGGACGGACTTGACGGGAGAGTCCTGGATCCTGGCGGCCACCGACAGCATTGCCCGCACCATCCTGGAGGATGAATTCAGGCAGCGTGGCCTGACGGTGCCGGATGCAGCGATAGCGACCTATTCCATGCAACTGCGCTTGCAACTCCTCGGAACCGGAGGCTACGTCACCGTTATGACGGAATACTCTTATCGCCATGGCGCCGATCGTTGGGGGTTGCACGCGCTACCGCTCGAATGTTCACAGCGCCTTCCGGTGGTAATCCAAAGACTGAGGCACAGGTTGCCGACGCCAGTGGTTGAGAGGTTCCTGCGATCGGCACGCACGGTCATCCTGGGATCGTTGCGCGGTTGATGAGGCAACCGCGTGAGCCGACGAGGACAAGTCGCAAGCTTGTCGCGGGTTCGCGAAAATCGCTATCAATACTGATTGCAAATCACGACCATGATGTCTGCGTACACTCAGACCTCATCAAACCGCGCGTGAAGGCTGATCGCTCGCTGGTCTTCGACCAACCTTCCCATCATGGGTTCGTTGCGACCACAGTGAAGCGGGTGCTTCTGGAATGCACGGTGTCGCTCATTGATCAGGCGGTGAGCGAGAAAAGCCGATGCCGGCGGCCGTGCGTCGAACATCCCTTTGACTGTGAGACGAGACGTATCCTCCGGCGCGTCTGACGAAGGTCTGGTGGAGCCCGCTGATCCCGCCGCCGAAGCTCGACAGGTCGGGGCATTCCAGAAGCGAGTAGTCGAGATGGATGGCGTCCGAGTGGGGATCGTAGGTGGCGAAGTAGTGACCTGCCCTCGCCTGCGGTCCGCACGCGGACAGGACACGTTCCCTGACCTCGCGTGGCAGCCTGGCGATCCGATCTGTGCTCCACACCGGGTCGGCAGGCGGGACCGGCGAGGCGTGGGCCGCACACGCCCATCCGAAAACCAGCAGCCACGTGAACCAGGTTACAATTCGTATCATCGCGTACCTCTCCGAAAAGCGCCGGCTGGCGCAGTTATGATAGCTGTCTGAGGTTCTCTGTGAGCTCATGTAGATGCGACCGTCTTCTTCGGAGGCAATGGCGACGGTCAGCACTTCCCGTTCGGTGAGGTCGGAGAATTTTTTCATCGGATGTCTCGATTTCGAATTGGTTGCAGGTTCACTCGGCAGGCTGCGGTGCATAGGGGGCATCGCCCGCGGCCGTCCGAACGGACGGTCGCGCACGGCCGAACCAAGAATAGAGTGCGGGGAGCACCAGCAACGTGAGCAAGGTCGCGCTGATCAGACCGCCGATGACGACGGTTGCGAGCGGGCGCTGCACCTCTGCGCCGGAGTTCATCGAAACCGCCATCGGCAGGAAGCCAAGGCTGGCCACGGTCGCCGTCATCAGCAC
>JAXDQF010000453.1:0-13554 GCA_034668025.1 Gammaproteobacteria bacterium
CGGGATGAACCATTATGAAACGCATAGGCTGCGTCTTGTTCGCGGCCGAGAAATGCCCGCGGAGCGGTCTCGATTTCCGCTGTGACCGATGCCCTGCGGATAAACAGACCCTCTATCGCGAGCCCCACCAACAGTAGAGCCGCCGGTATTCGCCACAGATCCACCAATCCGGGGTCGGTCGACCAGATGCCGGCAACCGCCAACACGGCAGTGAGCATGATCAACACGTAGGCGCGCTGCGAGAAATGCATCGCAGTCAGCGTGGGACGGCGGTATCAGCAAGCAACATCCTGACAACTTCCACGTCAGTCAGACCCTCCAATGCAGCTTCCGGCGTGAGCACGAGCCTGTGAGCCATTACCCACGCAGCCGCCTCCTTTACATCGTCGGGAGCGACGAATTCACTCCCGCGCAAGCCTGCGGTAATTCGAGCAGCCTTCAACAAGGATAACGCACCGCGAGTCGACAACCCGAGCGTCAGCCGAGTGTGTTCGCGCGAAGCACGGGCGATATCCAGCACATAGCCTGCCAGTGCATCAGAAACGTGAATCCGATCAGCCGCAGCGCGCGCGAGTGTGAGCATCGAGGAATCCAGCGTACCGACACTCTCCAACGTGGTCTGCATGGCCGTCAGCATCCCGCCATAGCGAAGCAGAATCTCGGTTTCAGATTCGCGATCGGGATAATCCACATCGATACGCAACATGAAGCGATCGAGTTGCGACTCAGGCAGTGGATAGGTGCCCTCGAATTCGCGTGGATTCTGGGTTGCGAGCACCAGGAAGTCCGCCGGCAACGACAGCACCTCGCGCTCGACGCTGACCTGCCGCTCCTCCATGGCCTCGAGAAGCGCCGACTGAGTTTTCGGGCCGGCGCGATTGATCTCATCCACCAGGACCACGTCTGCAAACAACGGCCCGGGACGGAAGACGAATCCGCGCTGCGCCTCGTCAAACACGTGAACGCCGATGATGTCGCTCGGCATCAGGTCCGGAGTCCCCTGGATACGCTTGAACTCTCCACCCAGCGTTCGGGCAAGCGTTTTCGCCAACAGCGTTTTGCCGAGACCCGGAACGCCTTGAACGAGAACGTGCCCGCGCGCAATCAGCGCAATGACGAGCGCGCGCGTGGGCATCTCAGACCCCACCACCACGCGCCCCAGCTCACGCCTGAGCAACGACTCGACTTCCTGGATCGCTGAGCTCATGAATTGAGTTGCCTGTTGATTTTGACCATGAGGTTATGCAAACGGGTGAGCGGCACACGTGATGTGCCCAATTGGGAATACCACGACTTCAGTTGCGTCAGGTCGGTTGCCGCGATTCGCGGCTGACGCTCCAGGAGATCCCACGGCCGGCGCCTGAGAAAGTGATCGAACATCCGGCGCGCGGCGGCAGCCGGTGTCAGCACGCGCGCCAGAAATCCACCCGTTGCACGTATCAGCTCCGCCTCGCGGGGCACGGGGTTTCGTGAGGTCGGGAAACGCAGCTTGGTTGCGCCCAACACCCAGGAAAGCCACAGACACGCGACGATCACGATCGTCACGTGCAGGCGCGGGTCGCGGTAAAACTTGACTGGATCGTAGTTTGCACCGAGTCCTTGGTGAACATCGTCAAACAGAACAGCCCCTTCAGACCCCAGGTTGGTCGCCACGATGTTCGACAACAGGCGGGCGTTGTCCCCGAGCCCCAGGGCACGATTCGTGAAGAGCGTGCCCAAGCCGCTGACCAGGATGCGCCCGCGACCCAGCGGCCGCGTCCAAAAGACCCCCTCGCCGGTTTCACGCTGATGCGCCAGAGCCAACACGAACCCCTCGTAGGGCACCTTGACGGTCCACGGCTGCGAGTCGTAGTCAGTCAGCGCGATCGCCTGGTGCACACCTTTAAAGTACGCGTGGTCCCGATTCGGGACGAGCGTTTCGTGCCGCGGCTCCGGGTAATGCAGGGGCAGCCGGATAATCGTTTCCTTGCTGGACGACAGCCCGCCGCCGGAGTTGGAGTCGCCACGTTCCTTGGACGCCGGGTCCGTGGGTTTGCGCATTCTCGTGTCGCGATTCTTTGCCGACTCAAACTCGAGCCCGGTCAACAGATTCAGGTCGCCCGAAGTCATACCGCCGAATGAAAATGCCCACTCAGGGGTATCGGACAGAGCGGCAAGCACAACGAGTGTGTTGCCAGCACGGACCCAGTGATCCAACGGCCGAAATTCTTCTGTCTTGAATACCGCTGTGGCGGGCAACGTGACAATCAACACATTGCCGGTGGCGCTCAGGTCTTTCTTGGGCAACCTGTCGTAGCGCTCACGAAGTGAGATCGTGCGAATGTGCTCGCGGTCCAGCCATTGCATGGCCGCCTGATAGCCGTTTCCGCCGCGTTCTTCCGTGGTGGGTCGCGGAATCTCGCCGCCACCCAGCCCATGGGGATCCCGGTGCATGAACATCGTAAAGAACAGCGCCAGGGCGCCCAGAGCACAGATAAAGGTGATGAACCGCTCTTTCACCCGGTCGCGCCCGCATTCAAACGAGCGACGGCACTCCCGTCCAATCGATCGAGCAACTCCCGACCGCGGGCAAGCGGCTCGTCGAGACCACCCACCGCAGTCTCCGCCGCCGCATAGCGGACCTGCTCTGCGGCGAGCGCGAGATCCGCCAGCCGCGATCGATCATCAGCCTCTGTCAGCCGCACAGCTCGTGTCAGTTCGCGCACCGTGAGCGCACCAGCAGGAGGCAGAAGCCCGCGGTCACTCAGTCGCCTCACAATCAATTCGAGCAACAAACGGGGCCTGTCCCGAAGCTGTGTCTTTTCAATATCGCCCCAACTCGCAGCGGCTGTGCCAGCCGCAGCCAACTCGCGCCTGGTGCGCGCAGCGCGGCGCCGTTTCGGAAATATCCCCGCCGTTCGCGCTTCATTAACAACGATGACGCCGGCCAGCAGCACAACCGCAGCAAGGGCGCCGTACGTAATCAGTCGAATCACTGACTGTGATACGCCGACATGCGACACCATCCGCGAGAACCAACTTTCATCCGTCGGCTGCTCGCGTCGCTCGAGGATGGATCGAAGCCACGACTTGAATCGCGACCAACCGTTCTCGTTCCGGCTACCGGCCAGCGCGGTAAGAATCGGTTGCAGATTGCGAACGTCAGGCGCCACGGCCGCGGTCACATCATCCGCGCCGCTCTCGCGATCCACCAGCTCGCGAAACTCCCTCAACCCCCCGGCCGAAAGATCATTCCCGGCTTCCTTCCACCCCCGCGGCAACCAGGGCGCCCAAGCGCCCCCATCCAACTGCCGCATGAGCTCAGGACATCGCGCCGCAATCCGGTCATATCCAATATCGAGCTGCGGATCGAGGCGGCTAAGGCATGCGTCAATGTTAGGCACAGCCGCCGGCACCGCCGCAACAACAGGCACCGGCGTCGCCCGCACTTCACCGGCCACCGCGCCCCCGCAAACCAACGCGCACGCAACCAGAGCGTTGAGACAACGGCCTCTCATACTTCAACCAGCCGGCGCGCCCGCAATCCGCCGCTCCAGGTCAGTCCCTTCCTTGCGAGCCTGCAAATCTCCATACAATGCCAGCGACATGGACGTGACAAACGGCATGTACACCGCGCCAGATGCCACGACCATCACAGCCGACACAGCAGTCGTCACCGCCAGGTCGCGCGCAGCGACGACTTGTGTCAGCACGCCCACGATCAGCCCGGCCGTTACTGAAAGCACGATGATCATCGTCAGCACGACCAGATAGATCATCACCGTGCGCCACCAGTTGCCCCTGATCAAATGCGCGCTGTAGCGAAGGCTTTCGATCGGGCCCTTGTGCCCGACCAGCAACGCGGGCCACGAGCACAAAAACAAAACGACCACGTAGACAGCCGGCACGCAAAGGACCGCAATGCTCCACGTTCGATAGGCAGCAGGAACGGCCGCCAAAGGAATGAAGCAGATCCCGACCACCACTGCGATCACAATCACCATCAGGATGTTGGCCGGCACATTGCGCAATCCTTGCCATAGCACCGCCGAGCCCGCGGACGGCGAGCCTGACGCCACCGCCGCTTGTCGAATGATGATCGCGTTGACGAGGGCGCACCCCATGATCGCCCCCAACAGATACACCGTCCACCAGCCTGGGTCGCTGTTACTGAACGGGTGCAGAGTACGACCCGTGATGATGACATAGATATTCTGGAGTTGGCCCGCGACGGTCGCCAACACGCTGTACGGCAGACACTTCAGCAGAGTAGCCTTGAAAATCCGGAACGCCGAATCCAGCACTTCGCCAATGGCCAGCGGTCGCGAGGGGGGATACAAAACGGGTGACATCCGCGAATATTACGGACTATGGCTGGCAATCTCACGATCGACGCACTTTTATCCCTCGGGGTCGAGCGGCTCAGCAGCACGGGCCTGCCACGCGGCAGCGGCAACCTCGACGCCGAGCTCCTCCTAGCGCACACCCTCGGCAAAACCCGCACACATCTCAAAACGCACCCAGAACTCGTCCCCAGCCCCGAGCAAGCTCGCCACTACACCGACCTTCTCGAACGACGCGCCGCAGGAGAACCCATCGCCTACATTCTCGGCCACCGAGACTTTTGGACCCTGACGCTCGCCGTAAATCCATCCGTCCTGGTCCCTAGACCAGAGACAGAGCTGCTCGTTGAACGCGCGCTGAGCTTGGGCCCCAAGGGCCCCGCAGCTGTCGTCGACCTCGGCACAGGCTCAGGCGCAATCGCGCTGGCGCTGGCAAGCGAGCGAGCGCAATGGACCGTGACTGCCACAGACGTATCACCCGATGCCCTGAGTACCGCGCGGGCCAACGCCACCACAAACGAGCTGACCCGCGTCGAGTTTCTTGAAGGCCGATGGTTCGGCCCACTCAAAAACCGGCGATTCGACCTCATCGTAAGTAATCCACCGTATGTGTCGGAAGGGGACGCTGCATTGAAGGACCCGACGCTGCAGCATGAGCCTCAAATAGCGCTTGCGTCCGGTCCCGACGGTATGTCAGCGCTGCGGGAAATCGTGCACGCGGCGCCGGATTACCTGGAGCGTCACGGGTGGCTCATCCTGGAACACGGCTCCGATCAGGCCGCAGCCGTTGCGCATGAGCTTGTCGGGCGCGGCTTCGGTCACGTACGCTCCCACCGCGATCTCGCCGGCCACTGGCGCCTCACTGAAGGACAGTGGACTGGCCACGCTCCATGAGGACATACCTAAATGATTAAATTTGAGACATCACACGGCAATTTCACGATCGAGCTCTTCACGAAAGAAGCGCCGGTGAGTGCCGAAAACTTCCAGAAATACGTCGACGACAAATACTTCGACGGCACGATTTTCCACCGGATCATCCCGAATTTCATGATCCAAGGCGGCGGCATGACCACCGACTTCGCCAGCAAGGAAACCCGCGCTCCGATCAAGAACGAGGCGAAGAACGGCCTCAAGAACACGCGCGGTACCCTGTCGATGGCTCGTACGAGCGATATCAACAGCGCCACCTCGCAGTTCTTCGTCAACCTCGTCGACAACGCCTTCCTGGACAACGGCCCGCGTGATTACGGTTACGCCGTGTTCGGGCGTGTCACCGAAGGCATGGATACTGTCGATAAAATCGCGGCAGTGAAGACGGGCCGGCGCAAGGGATATCAGGATGCTCCCATGGAAGATGTCGTGATCATCTCCGCACGCACGGTCGAGAAGTGACCGGCTGAGAAGAAGCCAGCCCATCCCGGGTCGCACACGCGACTAGACAGATGTTCCGCCTCCTGAAATGGATCGCTTTCGCGATCCTGGCGTGCGTAGTGCTATCCGTGCTCGCCGTGGTGACCTTGCGATGGGTCGATCCGCCGACGAGCGCGTTCATGTTCGAAACACGCCTGAACGCGCTTTCGGAAGGCGATCGGACCTATCGCACGGACTATCGATGGGTGAGCCTCGAAAACATCTCGCCCCATGCGGCGATTGCGGTCGTCGCTTCGGAAGACCAACAGTTCCCCTTCCATGCCGGTTTTGACCTCAACTCCATCCGGGAGTCAGTCCGGGCCAGCGAGAAGGGGAAGAAGAAGTTGCGCGGTGCGAGCACCATTTCCCAACAGGTGGCGAAGAACCTGTTCCTGTGGAATAGCTACAGTTTCGTGCGCAAAGGACTCGAGGCGTGGCTGACGGTGCTCATGGAGCTGACCTGGCCCAAGGAGCGCATTCTCGAGGTTTATCTGAACATCGCGCAGTTCGGCAAAGGCATCTATGGCGTGGAAGCCGCTTCGAGCCGTTTCTTTCACAAGCCCGCCGCGCACCTCACCTCGAGTGAGGCGGCTACGCTGGCGGCAGTCCTGCCCAACCCCATCAAGATGCACGCCGAGCGACCGTCCGCCTACGTGTCAGAGCGTCGCGACCAGATCCTCGGCCAGATGCGCGCCCTGGGCGGCGCCTCGTATCTCCAGGCGCTGGAGAAAGAATCCCACCCGCCAGCAAAAGTCAGCGGTCGCCGCTGATCCCTACCCGGGCTCATACCCCAGGTTAGGCGACAACCACCGCTCCATCTCCTCGAGCGCCATCCCCTTGCGAGCCGCGTAATCCGCCACCTGATCCTTGTCGATTTTGCCAATGCCAAAATACCGGACATCAGGATGTGAGAAATACCACCCGCTCACCGCAGCAGTCGGGTACATCGCGAACGACTCAGTGAGTTTGACCCCAGCGTTCTTCTCCGCGTCCAACAACGCGAAGAGCTTCGCCTTCTCAGTGTGATCCGGGCACGCCGGGTACCCGGGCGCCGGCCGGATGCCCTTGTACTCCTCACGAATCAACTGAACGTTGGTCAACGCCTCTGCCGCCGAATAACCCCAGTGCTCGCGCCGCACACGCTCGTGAAAATGTTCAGCGGCTGCCTCGGCGAACCGATCCGCCAGCGCCTTGAGCATGATGCTCGAGTAGTCGTCGTGGTCGCGCTCGAAGCGTGCCACATGCTCTTCGATTCCGATGCCCGCAGTGACTACAAACCCGCCAATGTGGTCCCTCACTCCACTGGACTTGGGCGCAATGTAGTCCGCCAGGCACTCGTGCGCCTGGCCCGGCGGCTTACCCTTTTGCTGCCGAAGGAACGACAGCGTCGCAATGACTTCACTGCGACTCTCATCGGAGTAAACCTCAACATCGTCACCCACGGAATTCGCGGGAAACAGTCCGATAACGGCCCGAGCCTTCAGCCACGACTCCGAAACCACCTGCTTCAACATCCGCCGGGCATCCGCATACAGATTGCTCGCGGCGTCGCCCTTGACAGGATCCGACAAGATATCCGGAAACTTCCCGGTGAACTCCCAGGCGTTGAAGAACGGCATCCAATCGATGTACCCCAACAGATCCTTCAGGGGATAGTTGTCGAATACCGTGATGCCCGGCGCTCGCGGTTGCGCGGGCGAATAGCCTGACCAATCGATTCGGCGCCGGTTGGCGCGTGCCTGCGTAATGGTGTACTCGGGCGATTTGACCTTTTTACCGGCATGCTGCTCGCGGCGCTTCTCATGGTCTTCACTGATCTTCAACAGAAACTCAGCGCGGGAAGTCGCAGTTGCCAGCGTCTGGCACACGCCCACCGACCGGGAAGCATCCTTCACGTAGATCACAGGCGACTTGTACTGCGGCGCGATCTTCACCGAAGTATGCGCCGGAGACGTGGTTGCCCCACCGATCAACAGCGGAATCACAAATCCCTGGCGCTGCATTTCCCGCGCGACATTCACCATCTCGTCGAGTGACGGCGTAATCAGTCCCGACAGCCCGATGTAGTCGGCGTTTTCGCGGCGCGCAGCATCGAGGATCTTGTCACTCGGCACCATCACTCCGAGGTCGATGACCTCGAAGTTGTTACATTGGAGCACCACGCTCACGATGTTCTTGCCAATGTCGTGGACGTCGCCCTTCACGGTCGCAATGACTACGCGGCCATTGGAACGCCGCTCACCCCCCTGGCCCTTCTCGATGAAGGGCACGAGGTGAGCTACTGCACGCTTCATGACACGCGCGCTCTTGACGACCTGCGGCAGGAACATCTTGCCGGATCCAAACAGATCGCCCACAACGTTCATGCCGTCCATCAACGGCCCTTCAATAACCTGTAGCGGGCGCTCGAAGGCGAGTCGCGCCTCTTCGGTGTCTTCAATGATGAAGTCATCCATACCCTTGATCAGGGCATGCTCGAGACGCTTTGCCACGGGCAGGTTGCGCCATTGCAGGTCCACCTGACGCTTGGCACCCGTTTCACCCTTGAACCGGCCTGCCAATTCCAACAGCCGTTCGGTAGCGTCCGCACGCCTGTTCAGAATGACGTCCTCGGCAACTTCCCGCAGCTCCGGATCGATCTCCGCGTAAATCGCGAGCTGCCCTGCGTTCACGATCCCCATGTCCATGCCCGCCGCAATGGCGTGATACAGGAACACGGAGTGCATGGCCTCGCGAACCGGATCGTTGCCGCGGAATGAGAAGGAAACGTTGCTGACACCGCCACTCACCAGCGCATGGGGTAGCGACTCCTTGATCCGGCGCGTCGCCTCAATGAACGCCTGTCCGTAACCGTTGTGCTCTTCGATACCCGTCGCAACGGCGAAGATGTTGGGATCGAATATGATGTCCTCGGGCGACACCCCGGCGCGCTTCGTCAGGATCTCGTAACAGCGCTTGCAGATCGACACCTTGCGCTCGATCGAATCAGCCTGCCCCTGCTCGTCGAAGGCCATGACGACCATCGCGGCTCCGTAGCTGCGAACCTTCTTCGCATGTGCAATGAAGGCTTCCTCGCCCTCCTTCAGGCTGATGGAGTTCACCACCGCCTTGCCTTGCACGCACTTGAGCCCCGCCTCAATCACCGTCCACTTGGACGAGTCGATCATGATTGGAACGCGGGCGATATCCGGCTCGGCGGCAATGAGATTCAGGAAGCGAACCATCGCCGCTTCCGAATCCAACATGCCTTCATCCATGTTGACGTCGATCACCTGCGCACCGCTCACGACCTGCTGGCGAGCGACATCGAGCGCGGCGTTATAGTCGTTCGCCTCGATCAGCTTGCGAAACTTGGCAGAGCCGGTGACATTGGTGCGCTCGCCAACGTTGACGAACAGGGTGTCGGCGTCGATGTTGAGAGGCTCGAGACCCGACAGGCGGCACTTCGGCGCGATCACCGGAATGGCGCGCCGCGGGAATTTACTCAGCCCCTCGCTCATCAGCCTGATGTGATCCGGCGTAGTTCCACAACATCCGCCGACAATGTTCAACAGCCCCGAGGAGGCGAAGTCACGCAGAATCCCTGCAGTCTCCGCAGCGGTCTCGTCGTACTCACCAAAGGCGTTCGGCAGTCCCGCGTTCGGGTAGGCGGATACATATGTATCCGCCACATTCGACAGATCCGCGATGTACTGCCGCAGTTGCGTGGCGCCGAGCGCGCAATTGAGCCCAACCGCGAGCGGCTTTGCGTGCCGCACGGAATTCCAGAAGGCTTCAACAGTCTGGCCCGACAACAGACGCCCGGAGGCGTCCGAAATGGTGCCGGAAACGATCAGCGGAATTTCGATCCCCAGCTCGTTGAACAGGCTGTTGGTTGCGTAGATGGCCGCCTTCGCATTCAGAACGTCAAATATGGTTTCGATGAGGAACAGGTCCACACCGCCCATCAACAGTGCCCGGCCCGCCTCCACGTAGTTGGCGACGAGGTCATCAAAATTGACACTGCGATATCCCGGATCGTTGACATCCGGCGAGAGCGACGCCATCCGGCTCGTCGGGCCGAGAGCGCCGGCGACAAAGGCCCGACGGCCAGCGGAATGCGCAAACCGATCGGCTGTATCGCGCGCAATCCGCGCGGCGCGATAGTTGAGCTCAGGAACGAGGGCCTCGGTCCCGTAGTCGGCCTGTGAGATGGCAGTGGAATTGAACGTGTTGGTCTCGATGATATCCGCACCGGCCTCGAGGTAGGCACGGTGGATACCCGCAATGACGTCGGGCTGCGTCAACACCAGCAGGTCATTGTTTCCCTTCAGATCGCGGCCGTAGGCGCGAAAACGGTCGCCCCGAAACGCCTTCTCGTCCAGCTTGTGCTGTTGGATCATGGTCCCCATGGCGCCATCGAGAAACACGATGCGCTCATCGAGCAGACCCTTCAGTCGTTTGATCCGTTCGCGCCGCTCGGTCTCGTCAACAGGTGAGACACCAAACGGTACGGCGGCCGCCCGCGCGGCGGCGCCCTCCTTCGGGTCATCCGGGTGCAGGGCGCTCGGCCCATGAGCACAGCAGTTACTCATGCAACCGCCCGCTGCCGGGTGGGCCGAACCCCGAGTGCGTGACAGATCGCATAAGTCAGCTCGGCACGATTCAGTGTGTAGAAGTGGAAGTCACGCACGCCCTGGCGCGCCAACTGCTGGACCTGTTCGATGGCCACGCTGGCAGCAATCAAGCGGCGCGTTTCCGGATCGTCATCCAGGCCGTTGAAACGCTCCTTCAGCCAATCCGGCACCGTCGCACCGCACATGGCTGCGAACTTCAACACCTGCGGGAAGCGGGTGATCGGCAGGATTCCCGGCACGATCGCCGGCTCGATTCCAGCGGCTTTACAGCGATCGCGGAAGCGCAGAAATACCTCCGGGTAGTAGAAGAACTGCGTGATGGCGCGCGACGCGCCGGCATCCAACTTGCGCTTGAGGTTGTCCAGATCTGCACTCGCCGACGATGCTTCCGGATGTACTTCCGGGTACGCAGCCACGGAAATATCGAAGTCGGCAACACTCTTCAAACCAGCCACCAGGTCCGACGCGTACGCAAAGCCGTCGGGGTGCGGCACATACTGAGTTTGCCCCCGTGGAGGATCGCCACGAAGCGCAACCAGATGGCGGATTCCCTGGTCCCAATACTTGCGCGCGATGTCGAGAACCTCGCCGCGGCTGGCGCCGATACACGTCAGATGTGGAGCGCCCACCAGCGGCGTCTCCCGTTGAATTCGCGTCACAACATTGTGAGTGCGCTCACGAGTCGATCCGTCCGCGCCGTAGGTGACGGAGACAAACCGGGGCGCGAGCGGCGCGAGCCGTTCTACTGACTTCCACAGCGTGGCTTCCATTTCGGAGTCCGCCGGTGGAAAGAACTCAAACGAAACTTCGATCGGCAAGTGCCCGGGGACGGGTGCTGCCGTAGCGGGGGGGTTCGTGGGTTTCATGCGCGCCTCAAAGTGTTACTTTCCCTATTGGCCACTGGCGCGGCAACCGCTGCCAGGACGTGCTCGTCATCCTCTTCGATGGGACTCAAGCGCTCACAACTCAGATTCTCCTCATCCAGAAGGCGCCGCAGACGCGCCAACGGATGCTCTATTACTTGTCTCTCTTTGGTCTTGTCCCGGGAAATCTCCAAGGACTCATATCGTTCAAACAGCCACAGGCGGCCATTTGGCGCCAGTGCGCGCCGCGCATGGGCCAACAAACTGGTGAGCTCACTATTGACGATAGCCAGGCGATCCACGATGACCATGTTGAATGACTGGCCTGCACGGGCGAGGTCGCGGTCATTCAAACCATCGGCGCCGGTAGCGAGCAATACGCGGCAGTTGAATCCGCGTCGCTCGGCAAACGCACGCGCGCTTTGGGCCGCTCGGCGTGAGTGTGCAATCGCCGTGCATTGCGACGCGACTGCGGCAGCACTCTGCAGCAACTCGAGATGCTCCACACCCACCACCAGCGCCGAATCGAGCTGGCCTGCCGGAGTGTTGGTTTCGACGAACCCCTGCAGCGCGCGTCCCAGACGCGACTCGGAGGTCCGTGGCGCCGAGTCTTTCGCGCCCTCAGATTCCACGAGCGCGCGGTCCATGTCCCGGGCGAAGACCGGATCGCCGCGATCCAGTTGTGCCAACAGCCCCTTCACGAAGCTCGCGGCCGGAGCGCTGGGCGTCAGCCGGTAGTGGACCCACTGGCCATTTCTGATCCGCTCAATCAGCCCGGCCTCACTGAGGATCCGCAAATGTCGGCACACGCGCGGCTCGCTTTGACCGAGCGCCTGGGCGAGATCGGAAACACTGAGATCGCCCTGGTCACACAGAGCGAGCAGCCGAAGCCGGCTGGGCTCTCCAGCGGCCCGCAGCCAGGCGATCAATTGGGGACCTCGGGTTGCCATAATTAAAGGATTGCACAAACCTTTAATTACGATACGTGAGTTCAGGGCAACCGACAACCCTGACCCCTGAATTAGGTCACAGGCGGAACAGTCAGCGTCAAACGGAACTCAGTGAATCGAGGGTGACCCGCGGGAACCGGCGGGATCGGAGAAGAGCGCTTCTATGTCCACGGGCTCGAAGCGGTAGGGCCGATGGCAGAACTCGCAGGTGACGGTCACAGAGCCCTGCTCCTGCAGGATATCTTTGACCTCTTCGGCCCCCAGGGCACGTAACAGGCCGGAGACCCGCCCCTGGTTGCAGCGGCATTCGAACTGAACGGGCGCACCCCGAAAGAGCCGCATGTCGTGCTCGGCAAAGCCACGCTCCAGCAGCTCTTCGACCGGACAGGCGAGCAGGTCGGCGGGGCTCAGCTTTTCGATGCCCTTTTGTGCATGCTTCCAGGTTTCTTCGAGCTCGGATTCGTTGGCATTGGCAGCGCCGGGCACTTTCTGAACCAGGAAACCCGCACCGCGCTCGTCGTCAGCGGCGAGTATCAAACGAGTGGGAAGCTGCTCCGAAGACGCGAAATACGCCTCCAGCGAATCGGCCAGCGAGCCACCTTGAAGGGGCACGATCCCCTGGTAACGGCTGCTGCGCTCATCGGCCTCCACAGTGACGGCCACCCGGCCGGTGGTTCCCACCAGCTTGCGGAATGTGTCGGCATCCTGAGGCGAACCGTCGGCAATTTCGGCGACTCGCTCCTCATCGAAGCGTGCAACCGCCCGCAGCCGAAAATCATGCGTGCACTGTGCGACGAGCAGGCTGATGGCCCCATCGCCTTGCAACTGCAGCGTCAAAGTCCCGCGAAATTTGAGGGTTGCAGCAAACAGCACCGAAGCGGCCACCGCCTGCCCCAGCAGCTCCCGCACGGGCTGCGGATAATCAGCATGCGCGCACAACTCGCGCCAGGCTCCGTCCAAGCGCACCCAGTGCCCCCGAACCGGCTGATTCTCAACAATAAAGCGACGCACCTCGTCGGATTTTCGAACTTGCTTGGTAGCTTCACTCATGCCCCTCAGAATGGGGCACGAGCCGCCGCAACTCAACCCGGGAGCTTTTTCTTCAACAATTCATTGAGCTGCGCCGGGTTGGCCTTCCCGCCCGTCGCCTTCATCACCTGCCCCACAAAAAACCCGAACAGCTTGTCCTTCCCCGACCGGAAGTCCGCCAGCTGCCCCGGATTCTTCGCCATCACCTCGTCGATGGCCTTCTCGATCGCCGACGTATCGGTGATCTGCTTCAGTCCCTTCTCTTCGATGATGGCGTCCGCAGTCGCGCCCGTTGCCCACATGGCCTCGAACACTTCCTTGGCAATCTTTCCCGAGATCGTCTGATCCGCGATGCGCTTCA
>JAXDQF010000454.1:0-6049 GCA_034668025.1 Gammaproteobacteria bacterium
GCTCACACCGCCGATGCCGGACTCCCACCAGGCATCGGTAGGTAACGCCGTCGCCCCTTTGCCCAACAATGCTTTTGCGGTCACGATCAACCCAGCCGAGGCCCTGGCCCATATGAGAGACCCCGTCATCGCCGCGAAGCTGCTCAAGGGCGAGATCCCGGGCCGTGTGATGATCTGGAGTCCCGGCACACAGTGGCAAGAGGTCCCCGGCAGCGAAATGGCGGGCAACAACGGCATTGAGGCGACGCCAGATGGCAAGTGGCTGTACGTGGATGCATTGTTTGAGCAGGGAGTCTACCGTTTGTCTCTGGGACGAACGCCCGTGGATCGCGTCGTGATCAAGACCACTTTCTACCCGGACAACATCAGATGGGGTGACGACGGATTTCTCTACGTAACCGGCCCGGCAGTAACCAGCCGAGGAATATTTGGCGAGGCGATGGCTTGTCAGGCCATCGAGGCCAGCGCGTCATGTCCGGCGCCTTTCAAGGTTCTCAGGATCGACCCACGGACGCTCGAAAGCGAGGAGCTGGTGAATGAACCTGGTGGTCCGTTGTTCGGGTTGGCCACCGGCGTTGCCAAGGTCGGTAATGAAGTCTGGGTGAGTAGCGTCCGGGGCACGCGGATCGGTGTTTTTCCCCTGAAGTGAGGCCAAGCTTCCGTGGTGGTCCGGAGACGGTCTGCAGCGAGTCAACACGAGATTGACCGTCCGTTCGGACTTCTATATCAAATACAAACAGCAGCCGCTACGATCGCGTAGCGCGGAGAGATAGATGATTACTCTGTACGCGTTTGCGACGCCCAATTGCCAAAAAATCTCGATTGCTCTCGAAGAGCTCGGCCTCGCTTACGAAGTCGTACTAATAGATATCCGCAAGAACGAGCAAAACGCACCAGATTTTCTCGAGATTTCGCCAAACAACAAGGTGCCGGTGATCGTCGATCACGATAGCCAAGGTGAGCCGATGCCGCTGTTCGAAAGCGGCGCGATCCTAACCTTCCTCGGCGAAAAGACTGGCCGGTTGCTGCCGCCGTCGGGCGCGGCAAGATACAGGACGCTGGAATGGCTGCATTGGCAGATAGGTGGCCTCGGCCCGATGTTCGGTCAGTTGGGCGCATTCGGCGTATTCATGCCAGAAAAACTCCCTGCGGCGATCCAGCGTTTCCGCGCAGAGGCTGATCGTCTCCTTGGCGTGATGGAACGCCGATTGTCGCAAAGCGCCTATCTCGGCGGACCCGACTATTCGATCGCCGATATTGCCGCCTTCCCGTGGGCGAACATTACCCGCGGGCTTCTGGCCGAACTGCTCGGCGACACCGTCGCCTCAAAGCCAGCGCTGCGGGCTTGGCTCGACACAATCTCCACACGACCTGCCGTCCTGCGCGGCATGGCTGTACCGGTCGTCCAACCCCCTCGAGAATTGGGAACACACTAACATGCACAGTCTCGTCGCCTTGGTTACCTTGTTATCGGTCGCACTGTTTTTCTGGATGGGTGCAGATGTCGCGCGCGCGCGCATACGATTCGCGGTGCCCGCGCCAGCCGCCACCGGCCATCCCGAATTTGAACGTCACTTCCGGGTTCAAGCCAACACCGCCGAAGGTCTCATCCTTTTCCTTCCGGCGCTGTGGCTTTTTGCCTTGACCTTCGATGGACTGTGGAACAGCGATTTGGGTGACAAAATCGCCGCCACCCTCGGATTGATCTGGATCATCGGGCGCGTGATCTACATGCGATCCTATGTGCGCGACCCGGCCAGTCGCGGCCTGGGTTTTGGTGTTCAGGCGCTGGCGAGCGTGCTGCTGCTGATCGGCGGCCTGTCTGCGATTGTCTGGCACCTGGTCAAGACGGGTTTGTAAAGCGCGGACCTATGGCACAGGAAGCCGTCAGGCCAATGGCTGAAGCCCTGCAATCTACCGAACCCGCTGAGCCAACCCCAGCGGATCACCACCACCTTCCGGACGGTCGTCTGCTCACCTTCGTTGGGGTGATGGCGGCGATGTTCCTTAGCGCGCTCGATCAGACAATCGTCGGTGTCTCGATGCCACGCATCATCAAGGAGCTGAACGGGTTTGACCGCTACACATGGGTGACCACGGTGTACCTGCTGGTGAGCACGGCGGTGGTGCCAGTGGTGGGCAAGCTCTCGGAGCAGTTGGGACGCAAGCGCGTGTTCCTGTTCGGCATCGCGATGTTCCTGTTGGGCTCAGCTATGGCAGGCGCATCGAAGTCCCTGGATCAGCTGATCCTGTTCCGTGGTTTTCAGGGTATCGGGGGCGGCATCCTGACCGGGACAGCTTTTGCCATCATCGCCGATCTCTTCTCACCGGCCGAGCGCGGCAAGTACACGGGGTTCATGGTCGGGGTCTTCGGGCTCGCGAACGTTCTCGGTCCCCTGGCCGGCGGCTACCTGACCGATCACGTCGGCTGGCGCTGGGTCTTCTACGTGAACCTTCCCATCGGCCTGGTTATCTGGACCGCGCTGCTTTTCACCTTCCCCAGCCAGCGCCGCCCCGTCGCGCGCCCGCGGATCGACTACCTGGGCGCGACCGGAATCTCCGGTGGCGCCGCGCTGCTGGTGCTGGGCACATCATTGGCCGGCCTCAACGGCTGGAGCTACTTCTGGGTGTGGCCGTGTATCGGCGCCGCCGCCGCCATTATCACCGCGGCGATATGGCACGAGTCGCACACTCCTGAAGCTGTGCTCCCACCGGCGCTGTTCAAGTCGTCTATCTTCTCCCTCTCAATGGTCGTGACCTTCATCTTTGGCGCGGTGATGTTAGGCGCGATCACGTACGTGCCGCTGTTCCTGCAAGCGGTCGTCGCAGTCAGCAGCACGAACTCCGGGCTCCTGATGCTGCCGATGATGGCCGGCCTGGTCGGCGGCGCCATTGGCGGGGGTTTCCTACTCAGCTACACCGGCCGTTACCGAATCCAAGGATTGGCAGGCATCACTGCGGTGACGGTGGGCATGTACTTATTGAGCCGACTCAACGTTAGCGCCACACAGTCCGAGGTGGGCCGCGACATCGCCGTGGTCGGGCTCGGATTGGGCCTCGCGAACCCGGTCTTAAACGTCATTTCGCTGAACGCCGTGCCGCGGCGCTTGGTCAGCTCCGCGACCAGCACTCTCCAATTCATCCGCCAGGTTGGCGGTACCCTCGGGCTGGCGGTGCTCGGCGCGATCTTCGCTCAGAACTACAAGAGCAACCTGGTCTCTGCCATGACGCCGGCTGAGCAGGCGCGGGCCCGGGGCATCTTCGGCGACACACTGTTCAATCCCCAACAGCTTTTCGAACTCGTCCCGCAGCGCCTGGCCACTGCCGGGCCCCAGGACAAACTGTTCATTCTCGGCGTCCTGAAAGACGTGAAGCTGGGCTTGACCCAGGCGATGGTTCACGGATTCCTGATCGCCGCAGTGCTTGCTGGGGTCGCGGTGCTATGCACGGCCCTGATCAAGGAAATTCCACTGCGTCGCGCGATTGATGAGGGGCAACGACCCGCAACGTTGCATCCAACGTCGCGAGAAGTGTGAGTGTGTGTCGGTCCGATGGGTGAGAACCTGAGTCGATGTTCGTCGCAGCGCATACCAACGGCCCCAAGTTCCGACTACGAGTGGCCACAGTTCACATCAACCGAGGGAGGCTACACCGTGTTCAAAGCATTGGTGCTCGAGAATAATGGGAGCGCAGTTGCTGCGTCAGTGAAGGACTTGGACGAGGTGAACTTGCCGCCGGGGAATGTCACTGTCGCGGTCGAATACTCCGGGTTGAACTACAAAGACGGACTGGTCGCGACCGGAGCCGGCGGCCTCGTAAAACGCTACCCACATGTTCCGGGGATTGATTTCGCAGGCAGCGTGCTCGCAAGCCGGGACCCCGCTTACAAGTCCGGCGACAAGGTCGTGCTGACCGGATGGCGCGTGGGCGAAGTGCAATGGGGTGGCCTCGCACAGAAGGCCTCGGTGAACGGGCATTGGTTGGTGCCATTGCCGGCGGGACTCACCACACGCCAGGCGATGGCGATTGGTACCGCTGGGTTGACTGCCATGCTCGCGGTCATGGCGCTCGAGTTTAACGGGCTAACCCCCGACTCGGGCGAGGTGCTGGTGACTGGTGCCGCAGGCGGTGTCGGTTCCGTTGCAACGGCGATTCTCGCTCATTTGGGTGTGCAGATCGTCGCATCCACGGGGAGGCCCGAAACCCACGAGTATTTGAAGGGTCTTGGGGCGACAGCAGTCTTAGATCGCTCGCCGTTTTTCGAACCGGCCAAACGCCCGTTGGAAACCGAGCGTTGGGCGGGATGCATCGATTCGGTCGGTGGCAACACGCTTGCGCGCGTATTGGCGCAGACAAAATACGCCGGCTCCGTAGCCGCGGTCGGGCTGGCCGGTGGCAGCAAGCTCGAGCACACGGTCATACCGTTTCTACTGCGAGGCGTAAATCTTCTCGGTATCGATTCCGTCTTGTGCCCGATGGCGAAGCGGATTGCGGCTTGGAATCGGCTTCGAACCGACCTACCGGTGGATAAGCTCGATGCGCTGACAATCGTTACCCGACTCGAGGAAGTTCCCAGACTTGCGGCCGAAATACTTGCGGGCAAAGTCCGCGGGCGGATCGTGGTCGATGTGAACAACTAACGGGTCAGCGGAGCGTGTTTGAACCCCCTGGCTTTTTCGGCCACAATGTCCTGCCTTGATAATCGTAAGGATATAGTCGTGACGCAGAGCGTGGAGGCGACTGAACTCTGGTTTGTGATGAGAAAGGCGGCTCACTGGTGCCACCTTCACGCGGCACGGAGCGTAGCCAAACTCGATCTTTGCGTCTCCGATTTCGCCGTTCTCTCCGTTTTGCGTGCTCGCGGTCCGCTGAGGCCCGATGCGCTCGGAAAAAGAGTCTTACTCACCAGCGGCTCAGTTACGTCCGCGTTGGACAGACTCGAGCGCGAGAAACTAACGGAGCGCCGGACCGACCCGTCGGACGGGAGAGCCTTCCTGGTGTTTTTGACTGACCGTGGCGCAGAATTGGCGCGCCAGGCCAGCGACAAGCACACAGTGTCAATGGAGGGGATCTTTTCGGTTCTGAAGGAAAAGGAGCGGGATGATCTGCGTCATCTCCTCAAGAAGCTGGGAAAATTCGCTCAAGCCGCGCACAGCGCACCGCTGGCCACGAAACGAGCGGTTGCAGTTTCTGTGGCGACGCGCCGACCTCGGCGCCCAAATAACGTGTCAACTCGAAAGCGAGCCGTCCCGGCACCGCGATAGCATCCCACCGGGCCCGCACCCAACTTATCCCTATAAACCGCTGCTGGGAACAAAGAAGAATCCGAGGTCGGCACTCGTAAGGTTCAGACGCGGACTGGGCATTGCCGCCTCAATCGTGCCCCGAAGATTGAAGACGGCCGCGAGGTGCGCAAGATTCCGACCCAGCAGTTGCAGAGCCAGATATCAGGGCATTTGAGCCGACTACTCTAGGTGGGCCGCCGGCAGCAACGCGGAGATTTGCAGGACAATAGCATTCGATCCGCACAGCGTGAGTCAATCCCGATTGTTAACCGGACAGTAGTAAGTCGGACTATCAATCAGCAAGGTTCCAGTTTATTACGGCCATTGCCCTTCATTGAAGGGCTGCAGAAAGGGATCCGGGTGCCGACTTCCCAGAGTATACTGACAGCAGACGATAGTTGATGACGGGGAACCGGAAGGCACGATTGCATTGAACAACATAGCGTCGCCGGTGAATTAGGGCTCAGCTTGTAATGGTGCAATAAATGGCGCGCACTCAAGCGCTGAATTACGACAAGCGGCGCAAAACAATTACGTCCACCGCTGCGAAGCTGTATGCGCAGCGCGGTTTTCTCGGTACATCAGTCGCGCAGATCGCGGCCGCGTGCCGCACGTCAAAATCTCTCCTGTATCACTACTATCCGTCCAAGGAAGATATCTTATTCGATGTCATGGATTCTCATGTGCAAATCCTTGTGAAATCAGAGAAAGAGTTAGGACGAACACAACTCTCTGCGGCAGAGACCGTCCGTCTTCTGGCTGAG
>JAXDQF010000455.1:0-14910 GCA_034668025.1 Gammaproteobacteria bacterium
TTCGCGTTTTAGGGTGGTGCCCTCTTCGTCTGCTAGCGCGGCGTCGATCAGGCGCGCTAATACGCTGCCGCCGTCTGATCGCGCGGCAAGTACGTCGAGTTGAGCCAGTAGCGTGGTGAAGTTTCGCCAGCCGCGCTCGTGCGTTTCGCCGTATCCTTTCACCAGGCGCTGCGCGTTGGCGAGTTGTACTGCCACCATGTAGTTGTCTGTCGCCAGGTTTTCAATCTTCGCCAGCCACACTTCGATGTGCGTGTTCTCCTGGTGAAAGCGCAGCGTCCCACGCCGCCGCCGCTTCAGACCGGCCAGCAGGTACAGCATGAGAAAGCCACTCAGCGTGCGCGTCTTGATCTCGCGCCCGGCCGTGAACTTGGTGAGCCAGGCGGTTACGCGGGGTGACGCTAAAATCCATCGGCCCACTCCGGCCGGCATCGTGCCTGCGATCTCTTCGACCCGCGGCTTCATGAATTCCGTGATGCCGAACAACTGGTCGGGATCTGCCTTGATCTCGTCTTTGACGCGCGCAAAACGAGAGCCGCGAGTTTTGAGGTCCGCAACCCGGATCGTGTCCTCGAACGTCATCCACAACGCCAGGCTGCGGGCCACTGCCTCCAACAGCGCATATGAGCTTGCGTCAGCCCACAATCGCGCCTCGAGTGCCGCGATGCTTTCTACGCGATCTAAATAGAGCTCCGCGTACGTAGGGTCCTGATAGTCCAACGCCCGGCGAGCACCTTCCAACAGGACAGGTTGTACTACGGCGGGCAGCCGCTTGATTCGGTCGAGCAGAGGCTGCAATCGCTCTGTAGCTGCTTGCGACGGCACATTCTGCGATAACTTGCTCGTTGCCTTGCCTGTGAATCCGCTGTCACCTCGCTGAGCACGCTGATAGGCATCCTCAAACGCGGCCAGGTTGGTGGCGACGGCTATACCGCTCTTTTTGATCGTTTCCTGAAAATTCGATTTACGGAACGGCAATACCCCGGCTCCGCACAACGCGCCGAGCATCACAGAGCTGATCACGCTGTGATTGCGCTCCGCTGTCTCGTCCATGTCGAAGAGCACTACGCGCTTCGCCTGCTTGCGCACCAGTTCCGCCAGACCTTCGGTATCCGCCGCACCTTGGCCCATCGCACTCTTTTCGGCGATGGCATAGGTGCGATGGGTGGACGAAATCAGCGTAGTGCGGTCGGGAGTAACCAGGCCGCGTTGGATTGCGCGGCCGGCTTCAGCGAGCTCCGAGGCGATGACGCAATCGACATCTCCTGGGACCGGCATCAAGGCCAAAATGGGCGCGCGGCCCACCTGTTCAGCGATGGCGCGCGGGAAGAACTCCAGGTAGTAGATCGTGGCACCCGTGCGCTGAGCAACGCCGGGCACTGAAGTGGACTGGGCGATGAAATCTTCGGTTTCCGCGATCTCAATGAGCCAATCGGCGAGCACACCGCCACCCTGCCCGCCCAGTGCAGCGATCGTCAGCTTGATCGGACGCTCGTTCATATAGTCAGCCGATTTCGCTCACTACGCCTCTGTAGAGCCCCGATGAGCGAGCAGCGTACCGAATTCATGAATCGATCCCAGCGCGACGGGTTGTAAACCAACTCCGCGCGGTAAAACGATGGACACAGCACCGCGGCATGGGCGACTTCGCCGCACACGCCGCAGCCGACACAACTGTTATCAACATGAGCCACGGGATCCGTTCGCAGCGGATCCGGATTGTCCTTCACTGTCAACGAGGGGCAGCCGGACAGGCGGATGCACGAGTGATCGCCGGTGCATGTATCCGGATCCACGCCGAAGCGCTCGCGAACGACGCGCTGACCATCCTTGATTGCCTTACGCATGATCGGCTTTACACGGCGTTGGCGATTCAGCTGACACTCGCCGTCGGCAACAATGACTTTGGGACCTCGAAATGGCGTCTTCAGCGCCTCGCGCAGCAGCTTCAACGTGCCTTGCATGTCGTAAGTGTGAGTCCGTTTGACCCACTTCACGCCGACACCCTTGACCGCATCCACGATCGAGTTGTTACCCTGTCGATGCTCGTTGGTACCGCGCGATGACGGAATATCCTGCCCGCCAGTAGCCGCTGCGTAGCCGTTGTCGATGATGATGGTCAGATCGTCATGCTTGTTGAATACGGCGTTGCCGATTCCGCTGGTCAAGCCGTTGTGCCAGAAACCGCCATCGCCCATGACAGCAACAGCACGTTTGCCTCCGTCCGTACCAAAGGCAGACGCGCCCGCAGCACCGAGGCCGTAGCCCATGATGCTGTTTCCCATGTTGAATGGGGGGAGCGTTGCGAAGGAATGGCAGCCGATGTCTGCGCTGATGTGCAGCGGACCTGTTTCCTTCTGGAGGATCTTCATCGCCGCAAAGAACGGGCGCTCCGGACAGCCGGTGCACAATCCCGAGGGCCGCGGCGGCACGAGAGCTGCGAGTTTGGCCGCACCTTCCGGAGAAACCTGGGTCTTGCGGGCCGCGGGAATCGTCCCGGTGGCGCGCAGTTGCGGCGCGTATTGATCAATGAAGGCACTGATACCCGTGCGCAGCGCATCGACGGTGTATTCGCCGAACCGCGGGAGACTTTCCTTGCCCACGATCCGGGTGCTCACGCCCGCCTGGTGGAGAATCTGGGTTGCAGCCTGCTCGATGAATTCGGGCTGCCCCTCCTCCACCACGAGCACGGCACGCTTGCCGCTGCAGAACTTCACCCACTCTGCGGGAATCAGCGGATAGGTCGCATTCAACACGTACAGCGGAATTCCACTGTTGCCGAACGTATCCGCACAACCGAGCAACTCCATTGCACGCAAGGCGTTGTTATACAGCCCACCCTGCATGACGATGCCCACATCCTGCGCATCGCCATCGATGAATTCATTCAACCCGGCCGCCGCGATGAACTGCACAGCCGCGGGCAGCCGCTTCTCAACCTTCTCCTTCTCCTGCGCAAACGTGGACGGCGGAAGAATGATCTTCCCATAGTCACGTGACGGCGCAGCGAGCGCATCGGCAGCCGAAAATGCGGGCCTGCGGTTATCTTTCGCTGGAAATACTCCGTACACGTGACAGGCACGGATGCGGAGCATCAACATGACCGGCGTGCTGCTGGCCTCGGACAGCTCGAATCCTTTTTCCACCATCGCAGTGATCGCTGGCAACTGCGGCCGTGGATCGAGCAACCACATCTGCGACTTCATCGCAAAGGCGTGGGTCCGCTCCTGCATGATGCTCGCGCCTTCACCATAGTCCTCACCGAGGATGATGAGCGCGCCACCCATCACTCCCGACGAAGCCAGGTTCGCCAGCGCGTCAGACGCTACGTTTGTTCCAACGGTTGACTTCCATGTGACAGCGCCGCGCAACGGGTAGTTGATCGATGCAGAGAGCATGGCGGCGGCGGTCGCCTCGGATGCGCTCGCTTCAAAGTGCACACCGAGGTCATTCAGAATGCCTTCGGCGTCGGCCAGCACATCCATGAGATGTGACACCGGAGCGCCCTGGTAGCCACCGACGTAAGCGACGCCCGACTGCAACAGGGCTTTGGTCACAGCGAGGATGCCCTCACCATGGAACTCATCCCCTGCCCCAAGGCGCAGGGTCTCAACTTCCTTGGCAAATGAACGCTCGGCCATCAGTTCTCCCGGGTGAGTGGACGATCAGGCCGGCACCAGCGCCAGCACGCGCAACGGGCTACCCGAGCCGTTGACGATCTTCAACGGCGGAGCAAACACAACCGCGCCGGTCGGTGGCAGCTGATCGAGGTTGGTCAGACTGGCCAGTCCGAATTTGTTGGAGCCGTGCATGATGGTATGGCAGGGGAACATCGGATCGAAGCGGTAGGCCTGGCCGGCATCGGTGCCGACTGTTTCCACCCCGACGCCGAGAATGTCACGCTCCTTGGCCAGGAAAGGCACACACTTCGGATCGAATCCCGGAGTGTGCGAGCCATCCTCGGAAGCGTTCAGATAAGCCTGCGCGCCCTTGCGCTGCGACCAGTCGGTTCGGATCAGGACCCACGCATGTGCAGGGATCCGGCCATGCTTGCTCTCCCACTCCTCCACAATTTCGCGTGTCAGGAGGAAATCGGGATTGGCTTTCGCGCGCGCCGCAACGTCAATGACGCACGCCGGACCGACGAACCGGTCGACGGGGATGTTGTGCGTCGCGTTGTTGGCGTAATCCTTGCCGGTGACCCAGTGAACCGGGGCATCGAAATGGGTGCCGGTGTGCTCACCGCACTCGATATTGTTCCAGTACCAGCCCGGACCGCGTTCGTCGTAGCGCGAAATCTCCTGCAGCGCGAACGGCTTCGAGTTCGCGAACGGCGGCGGCAGATTGATGATGGGCGTGGCCGGCTCCAGGGGAATGGTGAGATCGATTACGCGGATGCCGCCGGTCACGATGCCGGCAGCCAATTGAGCCAGGGTTTGGGCAGGAGTGCTCATGAGTTCTCTCGAAATATAGGCGAAATAATAATTGACACTTGAAGTAGTTGGCAATATAACATACGCAGCATGCTGGCGATATGGTCGCTACGAGGGGATGTGCCAGGATGAGGCGAATCGTGTGCCTGGGCGGCGGCCCTGCCGGACTGTACGCCGCCATTCTGCTCCGGAAGGCGCTGCCGTCGGTACGTGTCGAAGTATACGAGCGGAACCGGCCGGACGACACTTTCGGCTGGGGCGTGGTCTTCTCAGACCAGACCATGGGGAATTTCCGCGCCGCGGACCCCGAGACGCATTCGGCCATCCTGGCCAGCTTCCACCACTGGGACGACATCGCCATTCACTTTGGCGGCCGGCGCTTCGTGAGCGGCGGCCATGGTTTCGCTGGAATCAGCCGCAAGCGTCTGCTGAACCTGCTCCAGGAGCGGGCACACGAGCTGGGTGTGCACCAGTCCTTCCAGCACGAAGTCACCGATCTGAGCGACTTCCAGGATGCGGATCTGCTGATTGCCGCCGACGGCGTCAATAGCCGGACCCGTAACAACAACCCGGCGGTCTTTGAGCCCGACGTCGATGTGCGCAAGTGCCGCTTTATCTGGCTGGGCACGACCCAGCAGTTCGACGCATTCACCTTCGCATTCGAGCAGACAGAGCATGGTTGGTTCCAGATCCATGCCTATCAGTTCAGCCGGGATCTCTCCACGGTGATTGTGGAGACGCGCGAAGAGACCTGGCAGGCGCACGGTCTGGATCGCGCGAACACGGCGCAATCGATCGCTTTCTGCGAGCGCCTCTTTGGCCAATACCTCGGCGGGCACTCATTGCAGAGCAACGCCAACCACCTGCGCGGCTCGGCCTGGCTGAATTTCAACCGTGTGACCTGCAAAAACTGGCATCACGGGCGGACCGTCCTGATCGGCGACGCGGCCCACACAGCCCACTTTTCCATCGGCTCGGGCACGAAGCTCGCCATGGAAGACGCAATTTCGCTCGTCAAACACGTCACGGCAACGAATGATTTCGACGCCGCTCTCGGCGCGTATCACCAGGAACGCAACTTGGAGGTTCTCAAACTCCAGAGCGCCGCTCGCAACCGCATGGAATGGTTCGAAAATGTCGCCCGTTACGTGCACCTGCCGCCGGAGCAGTTTGCCTATAGTCTGTTGACCGGCAGTCAACGCATCGGGCACGAGAACCTGAAGTTGCGCGACCCGAAGTTTGTTGCGGGTTACGAGCAATGGCTTGCAGGACAAGACCGCGCTGACGGGGCACGTCCTCCCATGTTTCTGCCGTTCAAGCTGCGCGGGCTGGAGCTGACCAACCGGGTCGTTGTCTCCCCGATGGCGCAGTACTGCGCGGTTGACGGCTTGCCGACGGACTGGCATCTCGTTCACTACGGCCATCGCGCGCTCGGCGGCGCTGGTCTGGTCTATACCGAGATGACCTGCGTCTCGCCGGAAGGTCGGATTACGCCGGGCTGCCCAGGCATTTGGAATGCGACGCAGCGGGATGCTTGGCAGCGGATAGTTGAATTCGTGCACGCCAACTCGCCCGCCAAAATTTGCCTCCAGTTGGGGCATTCGGGCCGAAAGGGCTCCACCCAGGTGGGGTGGGAAAAGATGGATCACCCGCTGCCGGCGGGGAATTGGCGCATCCTGGCCCCCTCGCCGCTCCCTTATTACGAGGGCACCAGCCAGGTCCCCATCGAAATGACGCGCGCGGACATGGACTCGGTTCGGGATGAATTCGTGCGCGCCACCCGGTTTGGGCTGCAGGCGGGCTTCGACATGCTCGAGCTGCACATGGCACACGGTTACCTGCTCGCGTCATTCCTCTCGCCGTTGACCAACCTTCGCCAGGATGAGTACGGGGGCAGTGTTGAAAAGAGGTTGCGGTTTCCGCTCGAAGTGCTTGAAGCCGTTAGGACGGAGTGGCCGGTGGACAAACCGCTGTCAGTCCGCATATCGGCGACCGACTGGGCGGAAGGCGGGCTGAGCGAGGACGATGTGCTGGTTATTGCGCGTGCGTTCCACGAGGCCGGGCTCGACATGATAGATGTATCAACCGGCCAGACGGTTCCTCACCAGAAGCCCGTATACGGCCGCATGTGGCAGACACCTTTCGCTGACAGGATCCGCAACGAGATCGGCATCGCGACCATGGCTGTTGGCAACATCTACGAGTGTGATCACGTCAATTCCATCATCGCGGCGGGACGTGCCGACTTGTGCGCAATCGCCCGCCCCCACCTGGCCAATCCGGCCTGGACGCTGGAAGCGGCCGCGACCCAGGGCTATTCGGAGCAGTGGTGGCCCAAGCAGTACCTGTCGGGTAAGAGTCAGCTCGAGCGCAATATTGCGCGCGCCACGCCGCCGGAGAGCAAAGTTTGAGCACCGGCGAACAGGCCTCGCCAGGCAACGCGCCGAAATCGCGGGCGGGCGGGCGGCGCTCGTCGCAGCTGGCGGGGTTGCACGCGGTTGTCACCGGTGCTAGTCGTGGGATCGGCGTGGCTATCGCGGCGGCGCTCGTCGCCGAGGGGGTGCGCGTATCCCTGTTGGGGCGTGACGAAGGGACACTCCGACGAGTTGCGGAAGAATTGGGTGGTGACGCCGGCGCGCGGGCGATCACAACCGATGTTACGGACTCCGAGTCTGTTCGGAAAGCCTTCACTGTGGCGCGCGGCCACTTCGGCCCCGTGCAGCTGCTGATCAACAACGCCGGACAGGCGGCCAGCGCCAAATTCACTGAAACAGATGAGACGTTGTGGAACCAGCTGTTTGCGGTGAACCTCCACGGCACCTACTTCTGTTGCCGGCAGGCTGTTCCCGACATGTTGAGCGCTGGATTCGGCCGCATCGTCAACGTGGCGAGCATCGCGGGCCTGCGCGGAGGGGCGTATATTTCCGCCTACGTCAGCTCAAAGCACGCTGTCATTGGTCTGACACGTGCATTGGCATTGGAATATGCGGCCCGCAACATCACGGTGAATGCCGTGTGTCCGGGTTATGTGGACACGGATATTGTCAAAGGCGCGATTGCCAACATCGTGAGCAAAACAGGCCGCAGTGAGGCCGAAGCGCTCGCGGCCCTGGTGGCAAGCAATCCGCAACGCAGGTTGATAGAGCCCCGCGAGGTCGCAGACACGGTGATGTGGCTGTGCCGGCCCGGCTCTGAAAGTGTAACCGGCCAGAGCATCGTGCTGGCCGGCGGCGAAGTGACTTGAGGAGGGGGAAAATGCCAAAAGATAAGAGCTCGCTCAAACTGGTTGAGCCGCACGTCGATGCGGAAACCCGGGTACATGACGATCATCACCTGTCGGTGCGGCTGTGGCTGCGCATGTTGAGTTGTACGAACCGCATCGAGAATTTTGTCCGCCAGAACCTGCAGGCCAACTTCGACACCACCCTGCCGCGGTTCGACCTGATGGCGCAGCTGGAACGCGCGCCGCAGGGCCTGAAGATGAGCGAGTTGTCGCAGCGGATGATGGTCACCGGCGGCAATGTCACCGGTATCACCGACGGCCTGGAAAAAGAAGGCCTGGTCATCCGCGAAGTCGATCCCACCGACCGGCGCGTCTTCCGCGTCAAGCTGACCGTGGAAGGCCAGAAGCAGTTCCGGCGCATGGCAGGCGAGCACGAGCAGTGGATCATCGGCCTGTTCGAGGGCATGAGCATCAAGCACAAGAACCAGCTCACCGAGCTGCTGGGCGATCTGAAGCAACACATCAGCAAGTCGTCGGAAGAGTAAGACAGGCATGGCTGACTTCAATCCGCAGCATTTTCTCTGGCGCCAGGAAGGTCGGGTCGGTGTCATCACACTCAACCGGCCGGAGCGGAAGAATCCGCTGACGTTTGAGTCGTACGCGGAGTTGAGAGAGTTGTTTCGTGCCTTGGGTGGCGACAGCGACAGCGGGCACCCTCTGAGGGCAAGTGACGTTCGCACGGTTGTGTTGACGGGTGCGGGCGGTAACTTCTGTTCGGGCGGCGACGTGCACGAGATCATCGGCCCGTTGACCAAGATGAATTACGCGCAACTGCTGGATTTCACACGGATGACGGGCGACCTGGTGAAAGCGATGCGCCACTGTCCGCAGCCCATTGTGGCTGCGGTCGATGGCGTGTGTGCGGGCGCCGGCGCGATCCTCGCCATGGCGTCGGATCTTCGGCTGGGGACGCCGCGGACGAAGACGGCGTTCCTGTTTACGCGTGTAGGCCTGGCCGGATGCGATATGGGCGCGTGCGCACTGCTGCCGCGGATTATTGGTCACGGGCGCGCCTCTGAGCTTCTGTTCACGGGACGTTCGATGTCGGCTGAGGAAGGGGCGGCATGGGGGTTCTTCAATCGCGTTGTTGCGCCCGAGATTGTGTTGGAGGAGTCGTTGCAACTCGCCCGTGAGCTTGCTGGCGGGCCGACCTTCGCGCATGCGATGACGAAGAAGATGCTGCACGCGGAATGGGATATGCCCATCGACGCGGCGATCGACGCGGAAGCCGAAGCGCAGGCGGTCTGCATGCAGACGGAAGATTTCAGCCGCGCATATCGCGCGTTTGCGGCCAAGCAAAAGCCGCAATTCGAGGGCAACTGAGATCGTGCGCACACGAGACTTCCTGGAGTGGCCGTTTTTCACGCCTGCACACCGGGACCTCGCTGAGCGAGTTGATGTGTGGGCCACCCAGCGGTTCGCCAGCCATGGCAACACGGGCGGGCACCCGGAAGACCGCGATTCGGTAGATGCAGCGTGCAAGCAACTCGTGCGCGACTTGGGGCGCGCGGGTTGGACGCGGTATTCGGTGCCATCGTACGCCGAGGTGGCGGCGGGCGCGGCGGCGGTGTTTGATGTGCGCGCGTTGGCGCTCATCCGCGAGACATTGGCGTGGCACGACGGGCTCGCCGACTTCGCGTTTGCGATGCAAGGGCTGGGCAGCGGAGCAATCACTCTCGCGGGCCCGCCCCAGATTAAACAACGGTATCTGCCGCGCGTCGCGGCCGGCGAGGCGATCGCCGCGTTTGCGCTGTCGGAGCCGGACGCCGGGTCGGATGTCGCTGCAATCAAGTGTACTGCCCGGCGAGACGGCGACAGCTACGTGTTGGATGGCGAGAAAACGTGGATCTCCAACGGCGGGATCGCGGATTTCTATTGTGTGTTCGCGCGCACAAGCCCGGCAGAGTTTCGCCCTGACGGCTCAGTTACCGCACGCGGCATCAGCGCCTTCGTCGTTGATGCCAACACGCCGGGATTTTCGATCGCGAAGCGCATCGATGTGATAGCGCCCCACCCGCTCGCAACCCTGGCGTTCACGGGTTGCCGCATCCCAGAGGCCAACCGGCTCGGTGCCGAGGGCGAAGGCTTCAAGCTCGCCATGCGCACACTCGATATCTTTCGAACATCGGTCGCCGGTGCGGCATTGGGCTTCGCGCAGCGGGCGCTCGATGAGGCATTGAAGCAATCGCTCACGCGGCCCATGTTTGGCAAGACACTCGCGGACCTGCAATTAACGCAGGCAGCGTTGGCGGACATGGCGACTGAAATTGATGCAGCCCGCCTGCAAACCTACCGCGCCGCCTGGCTGCGCGACCGGGGCGACACGGTTACCCAGCAAGTTGCCATGGCCAAGATGGCCGCGACTGAATCAGCGCAACGCGCAATCGACCGCGCAGTGCAGATCTTCGGGGGTCGCGGAGTCGTTCACGGCGAGACCGTCGAGCGGCTGTACCGCGACATCCGCGCACTGCGAATTTATGAAGGGGCCACAGAAGTGCAGAAATTGATCATCGCGCGCGAACTATTGAACACCGCGCGCAAGGTTTGACCGATGGACACGGCCAACGAATTTCAAATCCTGAAACCGGCCAGCTGGCCACGACCCAGCGGCTACAGCAATGGTATTGCCATCACCGGGCGCCAGATCTTCGTGGCCGGCCAGGTTGGCTGGGATGGCGAATGCAAGTTCACCAGCACGAAGCTTGCCGACCAGGTGCGGCAGGCGCTGCAAAACATCTGCACGGTTCTGGCTGAGGCTCACGCAGGACCCGAGCACATTGTTCGCCTGACGTGGTATCTCACCAGCCGCGATGAATATCTTGCGGACCTCGACAACATTGGCACTGCCTACCGCGATGTCATGGGAAAGAATTTCCCGGTCATGAGCGTGGTGCAGGTGGTCGCGCTCATGGAAGCGCAGGCGAAGGTTGAAATCGAAGCGACGGCCGTGATACCGGACAAGACCGAAGCTGCCGACAGTGCCGCGGCTGAAGATACCGCGGAGGTTGAGGTGTTTGATATCCAGTTGGAGGATATCGTCACGCCGCCGGGCCGCTAGCAATGTGGCGGCCGCCCGAGCGAATCAAACACAACGCCCGCGGCGGCACTTGGCCCACCGCCGCTGAGGCCGCGGCGTCGCTACTGTTTTCTCCCGTCGAGGTTGGGCCCCTTACACTGACTCAACGTACCTGGGTGCCCGCCATGGTCCCGTGGCGCGCAAGTGAGGACGGGTTTGTCACTCCCGAAGTGCTTGAATGGTACGAGTGCTTCGCGCGCGGCCAACCCGGCGCCATTGTTGTTGAGGCTACGGGGATCAGGGACGTGCCAAGCGGTCCCCTGCTCCGCGCTGGACACGATCGGTTTCTGCCCGGCCTGCGCGACCTCGTTCGCGTGGTGCGCGAAGCGAGCGGCGGACAAACACGTCTGTTCATTCAACTGATCGACTTTCTATCGATCAGGCGAAGGCCCGTGCCATCGCGATACTTTGAGCAGTTTCTGACGATCACACCGCGCCATCGCGTGGCGTTCGGAAATGCCGCAGCGACGGATGGCGAAGTGCGAGCGTGGTTGCTTTCGTTAGCACCGGAAGAAGCGGCGAAGGTACTCGATGCTCGCGAGCTCGACTCACTCGAGTTCGGTGCCCGCGAACGGGTTACCGACACCCATTTGGCGCATATTCGCGACCTGCCACGCCAATTGCCGACACTGTTCTCCGATGCAACACGGCGCGCGCGCCAGGCGGGATTTGACGGCGTGGAACTGCACTTCGCCCATGCATACACGATGGCGTCCTTCCTATCGCGATCGAATACACGCGAGGATGGTTACGGTGGTGAGATCACCAACAGGGTGAAACTTCCACTGGAAGTGTATTCACGGGTCCGCAAGGAAGTGGGCGACGACTTCGTTGTTGGATGCCGGTTTCTCGCGGACGAATGCATCGCGGGCGGCTCGAATATCGACGACGCTGTGTACTTTGGAACCGAGTTTGCGCGAGCAGGAATGGACTTCCTGTCATTGTCACGCGGTGGCAAGTTTGACGATGCCAAGCAGCCAAAGGTGGGCGACGCAGCTTATCCCTACACAGGTCGCAGCGGCTACGAATGCATGCCATCGTACTACTCCGATGCCGCCGGCCCTTTCGGGCGCAATCTCGAATCCACCGCGCGAATTCGTGCTGCTGTGCGCCAACAGGGCTTTGCCACGCCGGTTGTAGCCGCGGGCGGCATCCATAGTTTCGAGCAGGCGCAGAGGTGCCTGGCCAGCGAGCAGGCCGACATCATTGGTTTTGCGCGCCAGGCGCTGGCCGATCCCGATTGGTTCCGTAAAGTGGTTACGGGATACGGGTCGCGAGTACGCCTGTGCCTGTACACCAACTATTGCGAGGCGCTCGATCAGCGCCACCGGCAAGTCACCTGCGAGCTGTGGGATCGCGAGGGGCTCGATGAGCCCGGAGTCAGGAAGTCGACTGATGGAAAGCGGCGCCTGACCCCGCCCGCGTGGAATCCTTAGCTACTGCTTCTTATTGAACATTCGGCACCAGGCGTTGGCGTCGACATTCTTGCCCGGGAAAAATGTGCACGGGCCGCCAGCCGGATCGCCGGGCTTACCCTGATACCAGGAGCAATTCGAGCACGTCGAGCCGGCCTTGTACTGCGGACTGGCTTTCTTATCCACGTGCCTGGCGTCCGAAACGTAACCCAACGCGGCAGCCAGGGAATCCTTTTCGTCCACTTTGGGAGGCGGTGCATCCGCCAACGCGCCGCCGGCGCTGCCGGCAAGCAGCGCCAGGAACAACATCTCACGCCGGGAGATCGTCTTTGTCATGTCGCATCATACCCCTAATCGGTCGAGCGTGCGGATAGCGAGATCCTGCACCAAACCGCATACCGTCTCAACACTCCGGCCGTTGATTGCGAGTCCTGAGAATACCGCATGGCTGGTCAGAACAAACAGAGTATCCACTATTTCTTCGCGGGTTTCGGGGGGTAGCGTGTCTGTGCCCGCCATGCGGTTGAGCAGTGTGGCGAAGCCTTTACGACGGCGCTCATTGCGATCGAGAATCCCGCGCTCCAACTCGGGGTCGACCACACTCGCTCCGATGATCTGCCCGAGCATCTTGCTGTTGAAGTACCAGAACTCGCAGAAGATCGACACCAACTGTTTCACTGCCACCCGCGGATCCGGCTCCGCCATCGCGTCAGGGATCCGATGCAACCCCCCGCGCCGGGCAACATCATCGAACACCGCCTCCAGCAGCCCCCGCCGTGAGCCGAACTGCTTGTAAACGGTCAGGCGGGTCACCCCGGCCTCCTTCGCAACCGACTCCAGCGACAACCCCTTGATGCCTTTCGCCGAGCGCAGATGTTTCGCCGCAGCCGACACGATCCGGGCGCGCGTCTTCGCCGCGTCGGATTCGCGTATGTCGCTGTGGTATTCGCGCCGGCTGGACGACTCGCGGCCGCTGCTGCCGGCCGCGCGCTTCCCGCGGCTCGTAGCCGAATTTGTGTGAGCGTCGCTGCCCCCGGGTGGGCGACTGCCCCCCTTCGGTGTCATTGCGTACGCCAGCGTAATTGGGTATACATTGTGTAAACCCAATATTGATCGAAGGAGCGAACGCATGCAACTGGTTCTCATTGTTCTGATCGGGCTTCATATCCTCGGCGGCGTCTTCTGGGCAGGCTCTACATTCGCGATCGTGCGGTCAGGTGGCGCGGGCGCGCCGGCATTGTTCGGACCCCAAATGGGCGCGGCGACGATCACATTTCTCGCGGGCGTCGGACTATGGGCAGTGCTGCATCGTGGACCCGGAGGACCGATGGAACACACGCTGACGCTAGGCGCGTTGTGCGCAATCGCAGCCGCTGGCGTTCAAGGAGCGACCCGCAAGAAGAATCCGATGAAGGGCCAGCGCATTGCGGCTGGGCTGCTCCTGATCACGGTGATCAGTATGGCGGTCGCGAGGTATGTAGGCTGACGAGGTGGCGCGGCCCGCGGCGGTACAACTACGGCCGCGTGGGGCGCACGGCGGTAGCCGTCCGCGCCCCGTGGCGTCATGCTACGCGTCCTTTGGTGCCACGAGACCCCTTCATGCCCATCCGGTTTGCCCCCGTCGTCGCCCTGCTCCTTTCCGTAGCGTCACTGCCCGTGCGGGCTGAGTGGCATGAGCGCACCGATGCGATCATGGGCACTCGAATTTACGTCGAGGTATGGAGCGAAGATGCCGCGAAGGGCGAAGCGGGCATCGATGCCGTAATGGCGGACATGCGTCGCATCGATGAGCTCATGAGCCACTACAAGCCCGAGAGCCAGCTGTCGCAGATCAATGCGCGCGCCGCGCAGGAACCGGTGAAGGTCGATCCCGAGCTGTTCGATTTGATCAAGCTGTCAACGCACTACTCCATCATCACGGAAGGCGCGTTCGACATCACGTATGCAAGTGTTGGTCATCTGTACGACTTCCCGCATCACGTAAAGCCGTCGGAGGAGCAGATCAAGGCGGCGCTGCCCGGCGTGAACTGGCGAAATATGTTGCTCGATTCGGAGCACCACACGGTGCGATTTGAGCATCAGGGAATGCGGATAGACCTGGGCGGTATCGGCAAGGGATACGCTGTGGATCACGGCATCGGGATTCTCCAGGCGCGCGGATTCCAACACGCGCTGGTCACGGCTGGCGGCGACTCACGGATCATCGGCGATCGCATGGGGCGTCCGTGGGTCATTGGCATTCGCAATCCGGACGACAAGGACAAGGTCGTCACCCGCATCCCGATCGTGAATTCAGCGATGTCGACGTCAGGCGACTACGAGCGTTACTTCGACGAGGCGGGAGTCAGGTACCACCACATCATCGACCCGCGCACAGGTCACTCGGCGAGCAAGGTTCGCAGCGCGACCATCCTGGGACCGACGGCGACGGAAACAGACGGCATGTCGAAGACGGCCTTCGTGCTGGGGCCGGAGAAGGCGTTGGAGATCATCAACCGGATGCCCCAATACGACGCGATATTCGTCACGCCGGAGGGGAAGATCCTGTACTCCAACGGATTGGCACCCCCGGACGACAAGCAGAGCCCGCCACCGAAGCCGGACGCGAAAGCGCCCCCGAAGCATTGAGCTAAAGCACCGGCGACTGAGCCGCGGGAGCCAACGCCCCGTGTCGACGCTGCGTTGATGGCGTCGTCGCCACCGCGA
>JAXDQF010000456.1:0-45224 GCA_034668025.1 Gammaproteobacteria bacterium
CGGCGACAGAATAGACAACCCCGCGCCGGCGGGTAAACTGCGCCGCTGCGCGCCCTCGTAGCTCAGTGGATAGAGCGACCGCCTCCTAAGCGGTAGGTCACAGGTTCAACTCCTGTCGAGGGCGCCAGAAGATCACTGGGTCACGTGAGATTGCCGAGTCTCGCTTCCGCTTGGTCGCGAACAGGGTTAGATTCAGACAAGCGCCTGCTCGTTCGGAAGTCCAGGGCTGAACCCACCTGAGCGACGGACGATGATGGTGCGTGGGCCCGTCGGCGCATTTGTATGGTCGCCCGCCGCGACTCCGATCATAGCCGCACGTGGCGCGATCCAAATCCGCCACCGCTGCCGCCAAGACCCTGACGGTTCGACTGGCTTTCATACGCACTGTCGGTGTTGTGCCAGTGGCGAAGGCAAGGCGGAAATAACCCAAGAGCCTGATGCGGCGGCAGATGATCGTGCGCCAGGCTGCACCCGGCCTGTGATGCGCGGTGCCGGCTGTCTCTGCGCCGCCGATACAGCCAAAGGCCCAACGCCAGCAACGTTCCCCCCGGCAACAGCAGCTCAATGAGCGCGTACGGGGCCAATTGCCGCAACTTCTCGAATACCCGCCGCGCCGCCATCATGTGAGCTCTCCGAAATCCTGTTGACTGACTCCAGGACGTTCGGAATACACAGGCTCGGACAAGTTTTTGACGGCAAAGAAATATTTCCGGGGGATGTCGTAGGCGCTCGTGGCCCCGCGTCCTCGGGTACTGGACGAGGAGTCGCGCGGCGGGTGGCCGCCGTCACCCCATCGAGGCGCGCCTCAGCCGCCGATCTTGTGCTCGACGTCCAGGTAGGCCTCGGTGATGCGCTTCATGTCCTTTCGGGCCTCGTGACTGTCCGACTGCTCAACCTCATCGCGGAGCGTTTGATAGCTCTGCGATAGGCGTTCGAACGCCGCCTTTACTTCAGGCTTGTCTGGGCTCGTTTCAGAGAGCGTTTCGCGGAAGCGGTGGGTGTCTTCCGAAAGGGACTGCGCGTCGCGCGCATAACCCTGTGGGTCCGACCCGAAATTGGAGTTGAGCGTGTTGCGGCCAAGCACAGAAGCGTTGTGCTGCAACTTCTCAGCGGACTTGGCGAGCTTGCCGTGCGTGGAGGCACAACCGCCGACCGCAGCCAGTGCCGTCATCAGGGCGGTCGTCAACAGGGATGACCTGGATATTGCGACACCAACAGTACAACAGGCAGGCATGGCCTACTCCTAGACCGGCAACGCGGTCACTCGTGGTTTAGTGCTTCGACGCTGGCGGACATGGCAGGTTCCGTGGTGCGGCAGCCCGGCGGTCCAATCGTCGCGCGGGCCGCTAAAACCGCACCCCGGTCACAGTCTCCAGCGCCTTCCGCGCCCAAAATACACCATCTGAATTGCCCAGCTTGCAGTGCACGGGGGGCAGTATGTTCGATCTGGTTGCCCAAGCCATGATCGCCTGGAATCAGGTTGGGCTTCTCGTAGGCGCCGGACTCCTCGGTGGACCAGAGTGGCCGAAGCTGACAGTTACGTTGCTGAGGTCGCTGCGGGGATCATGATTGCCGCCGCCGGCCTGGACTCAAGTAACCGGCGACGCCTTCATGTTCCAGATCTCGTCCGCGTACTCCTTGATCGTACGGTCGCTGGAAAACTTGCCGGAGGCGGCGACGTTGAGTACGGCCTTCCGAGTCCACGTTTCCCGGTCTCCGTAGCACGCGTCCAACTCCCGGTGCGCGCGTCCGTAGTCCGTGAGATCCGCGAGATGCCGGTAGTGATCGCCGCCATCGAGCAATGCCTGACGCACCGGGTCGAAAACTCCAGGCTCACTGCGGCTGAAGTGATTCGAGAAGATGAGGTCGAGCGCGGCACGTGTCTCCGCTTCGTTGTCGTAGTGCCAATGAGGGTTGTACCAGCCGCCGCTTTCCTCAACCTGCTGCGCCGTCAGTCCAAACAGGAAGAAGTTTTCCTCGCCCGCCTCGCTGGCCATTTCGATCGTGGCGCCATCGCGCGTGCCGATTGTCAGGGCACCGTTCATCATGAACTTCATGTTGCCGGTGCCGCTGGCCTCAAAGCCGGCGGTGGAAATCTGTTCTGAGACGTCACTTGCGGGAATCAGCCGTTGCGCCAGGCTGACATTGTACTCAGGCAGGAACAGCACCTTCAGCTTGCCACGCGCAGCTTCGTCGGCATCAACGGTTTCGGCAATTCGGCAGATCAACTTGATGATGAGCTTGGCGAAGTAATACGCCGGTGCCGCTTTTCCCGCGAAGAAGAAAGTGTGCGGCGCCATCCGGTAGCTCGGATTCCGCCGCAGGCGATTGTAGAGGACCACGACGTGCAGAACGTTGAGCAATTGGCGTTTGTACTCATGAATGCGCTTGATCTGGCTGTCGAAGATCGAGTCCGGATCCACGATGACATTCGAGGTCGACTTCAACCAGTCGGCGAAGGCAATCTTGGCTTCGCGCTTGGCCGCCCGGAATTGCGCCCGGAAGCCCGCATCCTCAGCCAACGCAGTCAGCTTCCGCAGTTGCGCCGAGTCGGTGATCCAGCCATCGCCAATCGCCTCCGTGATGAGCCGGGACAAGCCCGGATTGGCCTGCTGCAGCCAGCGCCGCGGCGTAACGCCATTCGTCTTGTTGTTGAATCGATCCGGAAACAGTTCCGCGAAATCCCGCAGTACGCGCGTGCGCAACAGCTCCGAATGAATCGCCGCAACACCATTTGTGCTGTGCGAGCCGACCACAGCCATGTGAGCCATGCGCACGCGGCGAGTGGCTCCTTCCTCGATCAAGCTCACACGTTGAACACGCGCTTCGTCGCCGGGATAGCGACTGCGGACCTGGTTCAGGAAACGGCGGTTGATCTCGTAGATGATTTCCAATTGCCGGGGAATGAGCGCTTCAAACAGATCGACGGGCCACTTCTCCAGTGCCTCCGGAAGCAGCGTGTGATTCGTGTAGGCCAGTGTGCGCTGGGTGATGTCCCAGGCCTGGTCCCAGGGCAGATGCGCCTGGTCGAGCAGGATCCGCATGAGCTCCGCAACGCACAGCGAGGGATGAGTGTCATTCATCTGCAATGCCACCCGGTCCGGCAGTCGCGACCAGTTCACTGCGCCGTGCCTGCAGAAGCGCGACACGATGTCCTGAAGCGAACAGCTCACCATGAAATACTGCTGCAGGAAGCGCAACCCGCGTCCCGCCTCTGTCGAGTCGTCAGGATAGAGCACGCGCGTCACCGATTCCGCGCCGACGCTCTGAAGCACCGATCCGGCAAAGTCACCCTGCGAGAATTCTGCGAGATCGAACGACTCCGGGGCCGCGGCTGCCCACAGGCGCAGCGTGTTGATGCACTTGGCACCATACCCGACCACGGGTCGATCGTAGGCCACTCCAAGCAGACTCGAGGGTTTGTTCCGGGTGAACTTCAACGTCGAGCCGCGCAGCTCGAATGTTGAGGCCAGAGGAACAACATACGACCTGTAGGGACGTACGATCTCCCACGGATCGGGATTGCTGAGCCAGTTGTCAGGCTGCTCGATCTGCGAGCCATCACGGATGACCTGGCGGAAGATCCCGTATTCGTAGCGAAGTCCATAACCGATCGCCGGGTATTGCAGCGTGGCCAGCGAATCAATAAAGCAGGCGGCAAGTCTCCCCAGGCCCCCGTTACCCAGCCCCGCGTCCGGCTCCTCTTCGATGATCCCCGGGAGGTTCCACCCCTGCTGCTGAAGGGCATGCCGTACGAGCGGTTCGGCAGCGAGGTTCGAGATGTTGTTCCAGAGAGTTCTGCCCAGCAGGAACTCCAGGGATAAATAATGTATGCGCTTGGCTTCCGTGCTCTCCCGTTCGCGTCGGGTCCTGGCCCAGCGGTGAGCCACGAGATCGCGAATGAACCGGCTGGTAGCCTCAAATTCCTGCCGGAAATCGGCGTCGCTTGGCGCGACCAGCTTTTCGCACAGCAGGTAGCGCTCAGTCCATTGATCCGGGTGCCCCGTCAATCCCAGGCGCTCCAGGCGCCGCATCATATCGGGATCGAGGGTTTCCACAGGCGATGGAACAGGTTTCGCAGCGCTCATCACGGCACCTCCGGGTCTTTTTCGCTTTGCATCGTCCGCCGCCAATGTTTCAGATTGACTACGGCGGCCACGGTGCGGCCCGCCGGCCGGCTCGGCAGCTATACAGTAGGATGGTGTGCCATGCGAACCCTCTTCGACAAGCTGAACCTGAAAGACCAGCAGGAAATCCTGGTCCTGAACGCACCGGACACCTTCGAAAAGGAGCTCGGGTCACTGCGTGAAGTGCGCGTCGGCCGCTACCTCGAAAAGGTCAAAGGCATCGAATTCGTCCTGGCATTCGTGACGCAGCGAGCCGAGATAGCGCGACTCGCGAAGGCGCTGGCAGCGAAGGCGAACGGCGATGCGCTGTTGTGGTTTGCCTATCCGAAAGGCACGTCAAAGAAATACAAATGCGACTTCAACCGGGACGACGGTTGGGAGGCACTGCGGAAGTTGGGATTCGATACCGTTCGCCAGGTGGCGATTGATGACGATTGGTCGGCGCTGCGCTTCAGGCGCGTTGAGTTTATCAAGCGGCCCAAATAACAGCGCCATTGCCGGGCGGGCGTGCTATTGACCGTGCGACCGCTATTGGGTCCCAATCGTCCGCACAGTAACGCCGGCGCGTGTGAACTCAAACCGCAGCTGCCACACCCGAGAGCCGTGCGCGTCGGTAGGAACAAACTTCCATTCCCCGGCGGCATCGCCCGCCAGGCGCGCGAAGTAGCGGCTGGGGCCGGCGCTTTCGAAGAACTCGCCAACGACGTTGCCGGCTGGATCGACCAATACGCGCACGCTGACATTGACGTGACCGCGAATTTTCTCGCGGATGGGTCGTGGGACGTCCGGAAGTTTTTGGTGGAGCACCGAGCCCAATACTTCGGGGTCCTCGGGAGACGATTGCGGGCCCGTGGGTGAAGCGGTGGCCGCAGCGGATTGGCTGGACGCGGGAGCCGCAGTGAAGCCCGCAGTGGGAGCCACCAACGTCGGATCGCCAGCCTTGGGCTGCCCCGAAGCCGCCTGTGACCCCGCAGATCCCTGCGGCTCCTCCACCTTTGGGGTGCCGACCGTCCCCTCGCTTGCGAGAGGGCTAGCGGCAGCGTCGGCCGCCGCATCATCAGAGGCCGTCGCGTCGCTCACTCGACCGCGCGGCCCCGTGGGAGACCGTGAAATCCTGGGCGCAGCAACCTGTTGGCTCCCATCCGGCGGGCCGGCAGCAGGCTGGCCCGCAATCGACTCGCTGCCAACCGGCTGACTCACAACTGCCTGGCTCACAACCGGTGCAGATGCAACACGTGAACCAGTCGAACTAAAAATAGTCCGGCTCACCCAAACTGCAAGCGCCAGAACCAGCACAGCCGCGATAGCAGGCACCAACACGCCCTTACCTGAGGAGGTCTTGGGCGGCGGCGGTGGAGGCTCGGGATCAACATTGGCGACTTCGTATACCGGCTCCGCAGCTTCAATCACCGTGATCGGATGAGCATGAACCGCAGGGTTAAATTGTCCCTCCAGCTCGGCAACCGTGGGGCGGTTGGCAGGTGTCCGGTTTAGGCAACGCTGCACGGTGTCGACGAACAGCGGCGGGATGCTGGCCGTCAGGGCGACCGTTTCAGATCGTGGATCGGGCCATGAGGGAGGATGCTGGGTGAGGGCTTCGACGAGTGTTATGCCGAGACCCCATACGTCACCCGCGGCGGCGATCTCGCCGTCTTTGAGCTCCGGCGGATCGTACAGCGAGGCTCTGAGGATGCCGCTCGACAGCTTCCCGGTGGAGCGGATCGTATCGCTGGCGAGTTTCAACTGGTCGTTGACCACCAGGAGATTCGTCGGCTTCAGCTGGCCTTGCACGAGGTTGTTTCGATGCAGGAAGCCCAATGCGCTCAAGGTCGGCAGCAGCAGCTCGCGCGTTTCATCGGGGCTCAGCGCTCGGCGGGGGAGGATTTGCGCGAGCGTCTGGTCCGCATATTCCATAACGACGAACAGAAACCCACGGCCGCCCAAATGGCACCGACCAACGTCGAAGAGGCGGACCAGGTGAGGATGGGTCAGGGTGGCGGCCGTGCCCCACTGCACGAGTTGCGCTTCGGTCTCCAGCGAGTCGGCTGGCACGAGCTTGATTGCGGCGTTGGGAACGCCCTCGGCGCGGTATTCCGTCAGGAATACTGCGCTATGGTTTGAGCCGCCCAGAAAGCGTCGCAAAGGATAGACGCCATTGACGACCTGGTTTTCCCACCCGACCCAGACTTCGGTCTTGGTGACTCGTCTCGGTTCCACACTCATGAACGACAACTCGCTCCCAAGGTGACGAAGAAGATATCACCAACAGGGTGCGAAAGGGTCTCACTCCATTCATACAGTGTCGGGGCGGCGCGACAGGCTATATCAAACAGTTAACTGCTTCTTCACCGCGGCATCCGGCAATTACTCGTGGGATTCTTACATGTTGTTTTGGTCATGATGTTGAGTTGGTGTTAGGAATGATCTTCCGGAAGACCC
This sequence comes from Gammaproteobacteria bacterium, assembly GCA_034668025.1. Taxonomy (GTDB): domain Bacteria; phylum Pseudomonadota; class Gammaproteobacteria; order Steroidobacterales; family Steroidobacteraceae; genus 13-2-20CM-66-19. Next base: position 6,567 of record JAXDQF010000456.1, read on the forward strand.
CGGCGACCCCCGCGCGGACGTCTCGCCCGTAAAATCACCACGCTCAGGCACCGCACTTCTCGCGACGAGCCAGATTGGTGCATCCGGGCAGTAGCGGTACCAAAATAGTGCGTTCTGTGCAATCGTCGTTCAGATTGCGCGCCGGCCGGTAAGCTACAGACCGGCGGGAGTGCAGGGGTACCGGTCAACGTGGATGCAGTAGCGCGACAACATCAACGTGCGGATGGAGCTGCACACGTCGAATTCAAAGTCGGGCCCGATGGGCGCACAGTCCTCGCAGACCTCTATCAGCGCGCGCCCTGTCGGGTGCTGTTTCCATCGGTTGAGTCCTCAGACACCACTCAGGCGGTGTTGTTGACAACCAGTGGGGGTCTCACGGGCGGTGATCGGACATTAGTGGCAATCGACGTCAGGCGGGGGGCCCAGGCGACTGTGACGACGCAGGCGGCTGAAAAGCTGTACCGCGCACTCCCGGAAGACCCCGAAACGATGATTCAGGTGGGGATGAACGTCGCTGCTGGAGGATGGGCTGAATGGCTCGCACAGGAGACGATTGTGTTCGAGGGAGCGCGCCTGCGCCGGGATTTCCGCGCGGACGTTGATCCGACTGCGCGCCTGCTCGCCACCGAAACCCTGGTGCTCGGCAGAACGGCCATGGGCGAGCGATTTGAGACGGGATCAATCCACGACTCGTGGCAGATCCGCAGGGGCGGGCGCCTCATCTGGGCGGACGCGCTCCACCTCGAAGCAGAAATGCTGGCCGCGCCGTTTGGGTTTGGCACAGCGGTTGCTTGTTCAAACGTTGTGTATGTGGGGGACGATGCGGCTGCGCATCTCGGGGGTGTTCGCGAGCTGCTGAGCAAGTGTCGTGTGCCTGCGGCCGCGACCGCTTTCGATGGACTCCTGTTGACGCGATTGCTTTGCGACGACGCCGCCGCACTCCGTGTGGCCGTCATTGCACTGGTTGCGGGAATTCGTCAGCTCGTGGCCGCTCTTCCACCGAAGCTTCCGCGTGTGTGGTACTGCTAGACAGGAGGCTAACTTCAATGCGATTGACTCCGCGAGAAAAGGACAAGTTACTCGTCGCTACGGCGGCGATGGTTGCACGTCGACGTCTGGAGCGAGGCGTCAAGCTCAATCATCCCGAGGCCGTTGCCTTGATCACCGATGCGGTGGTCGAAGGCGCACGCGATGGAAAAAGCGTGGCTTACATGATGCAGGCAGGCGCGACGGTGTTGACGCGCGAACAGGTCATGGACGGTGTCGCTGAGATGATTGAGGAGATTCAGGTCGAGGCAACCTTTCCGGACGGGACCAAGCTCGTCACGGTTCACCAGCCGATTCGCTGAAAGTATGGCCATAATTCCAGGTGCCATGATCCCAGGTGAAATACTCACTCCGAGCGGCGATATCGTCCTCAATGCCGACCGGAAGGGCACAGAGCTGACTGTCGCCAACACAGGCGACCGGCCCATCCAGGTGGGCAGTCACTACCACTTCTTTGAGGTCAACCCCGCGCTGGCCTTTGACAGGGTGCTTGCCCGGGGAATGCGTCTCGATATTCCGTCGGGCACTGCGATCCGGTTTGAGCCTGGGCAGACGCGCACTGTCAGCCTGATTCCGTATGCCGGCTCACGCGAGGTCATCGGCTTCCGGGGCGAAGTCATGGGTCGCCTCGATGCCAGCAGCTGATGCCAAACGCGACGCCGACGGCAATGACGAGAGACTGACCAAATGTCCAACACGTTGACGCGCCGATCCTACGCTGCGATGTACGGTCCCACGACAGGGGACCGCATCCGGCTCGCAGACACTGAGCTGCTCATCAGCGTGGAGCGGGACCTGACCATCTACGGCGAAGAGGTGAAATTCGGTGGCGGGAAAGTGATCCGCGACGGCATGGGACAGTCCCAGCGCACGCGCGCCGAAGGCGCCATGGATACTGTCATCACAAATGCCGTGATCCTCGACCACTGGGGTGTCATCAAGGCCGACATCGGTATTCGCGATGGGCTGATTGCACGAATCGGCAAGGCCGGCAATCCGGATGTGCAGCCCGCAGTGGACATCGTCATTGGACCGGGCACGGAAGTGATTGCCGGTGAGGGAAAAATTCTCACCGCTGGCGGCATCGATGCCCACATCCACTTCATCTGCCCCCAGCAGGTTGAGCACGCTTTGAATGCGGGCGTTACCACTATGTTGGGTGGGGGTACGGGTCCGGCTCACGGGACGTTGGCGACGACGTGTACCCCGGGCGCCTGGCATCTGGAGCGCATGCTGCAAGCGGCCGAATCGCTGCCGATGAACATTGGCCTGTTTGGCAAAGGCAATGCGAGCCAACCCGGTGCGCTCGAGGAAATGGTTCTGGCCGGCGCCTGCGGCCTGAAGCTGCACGAAGACTGGGGCACGACACCCGCGGCCATCGACTGTTGCCTGTCCGTGGCTGATGCGTTCGATGTGCAGGTGACCCTGCATACCGACACGCTCAACGAGTCGGGCTTTGTCGAGAGCACGATAGCGGCGTTCAAGGGACGAACCATTCACGCTTTTCACACCGAAGGGGCCGGCGGCGGGCACGCTCCCGACATCATTCGCGTGTGTGGCCTGCCAAACGTGTTGCCCTCGAGCACGAATCCAACCCGGCCCTACACCGCGAACACCCTCGATGAGCATCTGGACATGCTCATGGTTTGCCACCACCTCGATCCGAAGATCGCTGAAGATGTGGCCTTCGCAGAGAGTCGTATCCGCAAGGAGACGATTGCAGCCGAAGATATCCTGCACGACCTGGGCGCGTTTTCCATGATGAGCTCGGACAGCCAGGCGATGGGCCGCATCGGCGAAACTATCATCCGGTGCTGGCAGACGGCGCACAAAATGAAGACGCAACGAGGGCCTCTGGAGCCCGATTCCGGCACGTCGGACAATTTCCGCGCCCGTCGCTACATTGCGAAATACACCATCAATCCGGCCATCGCGCACGGCATCGACGGTTACGTGGGCTCGGTTGAAGTGGGCAAGATGGCGGACCTGGTTTTGTGGTCGCCGGCTTTCTTTGCGGTCAAGCCCGATCTGGTGCTGAAGAACGGCTCCATCGCGGCGGCACCCATGGGCGATCCGAACGCCAGTATCCCCACACCCCAGCCCGTTCATTATCAGCCGATGTTCGGATCTTTAGGGGGTGCAGGATTGCGCTCTTCGGTGTTGTTTGTCAGTGGCGCGTTCCTCCACAACGGCGGGCCGGGCCGAATCGGGCTGAGCCGAAAAGCCGTCGCTGTCTCCAATACGAGGGCAGGTATAGGGAAGCACAGCATGGTGCTGAACAGTGCGACGCCGGCAATCGAAGTCGACCCGGAGACGTATGAGGTTCGCGCCGATGGCGAGCTTCTCACGTGCGCGCCGGCAACCGTATTGCCCATGGCACAGCGTTACTTCCTGTTTTGAGCACGCACATGAAACTGGTCACGGAGATTCTGCGGGCAGGGCAGTGGGCACCGGAGACTGCTACGGATTCTCTGTGCCTCAATTACGACCAGCGGTATCGGCGCCGGCTTCGGTACAAGGCTGCCGGGGGCACTGACCTGCTGTTGGATCTGCCGACGGCCACCGTATTGCTTCCGGGCGATGGTCTGAAGCTCGATGACGGCAGCATGGTGCTCGTCGATGCGGCGCCTGAAGCGCTGATGGAAGTCACGTCTCCAGATGCTACAACGCTGATCAGGCTCGCCTGGCACATCGGCAATCGCCATCTCGCCGCGCAACTCGAAGAATCCCGCATAGTCATCCGGGAGGATCATGTCATCAGCAGCATGTTGCTCGGGCTCGGCGCGACTGTGCGGCCGTTTCAGGGCACTTTTTCACCCGAATCGGGGGCCTATCACGAGCACGACGGGCCGCTGGCCCATCTGGCGCAGCTGCACCCGGTAATTCACAAACATGAATGACTCGGGGCTCTATCTGCTGCTCACGTGGGGATCGCCCTCCTATCCAACTGGGGCATTCAGCTACAGCCACGGGCTCGAGTGGGCAGTTGAGGCGGGCACCGTCAAGGACCTCAACAATTTGCTGGACTACCTGGAGGCCGTGCTTTGCCGCGGTGGAGGCTGGATCGACGCTGTGTTGTTTGTGCACGTATGGCGGGCCGCGAGCCTGCACGGTGCGTCCGCGGAGCTCGACGAGTTAGTCGAGCTGGCCAGCGCCCTCAGGGGTAGCTCGGAAGCCGCGCTGGAGAGCAGGCAACAGGGCAGCGCGTTTCTGCAGGTCACCCGGCGAGCGTGGCCGCATCGGCTGCTCGACGAGCTCGCCAACCGCTTGAACGGCCAACCCGTGGCCCACTGCGTGGCGGTGGCGGTTGCTTGCGCGGCCCATGGCGTGGAGCTGACGAGTGGACTCCACGCCTACCTGCACGCGTTTGCCGCGAACCTGATTTCCGCCGGCGCCAGGTTGATTCCCCTGGGACAGACCGACGCACAGATCGGCATTGCACGGCTGTCTACGCTCATCGCGAAAGTGCGGGACCGCGCCTTGGAGACCGACCTGCAGGCCTTAGGGACGGCGGCCCCGATGTTGGAATTGTCTTCCCTCTGGCACGAGACACAGTACACGAGGTTATTCAGGTCATGACAGGACCCTTGCGCGTCGGCATTGGCGGCCCGGTCGGCTCCGGAAAGACCGCACTCACGGAGCGGCTGTGCAAGCTGCTCTCTCACAGCTATGACATTGCGGCCATCACCAACGACATCTACACGAAGGAAGACGCCGAATTCCTGACTCGTGCGGGTGCGCTCAGTCCCGATCGAATCATGGGAGTGGAAACGGGTGGTTGCCCGCATACGGCGATCCGCGAGGACGCCAGCATCAACCTCGCCGCCATCTGCGACATGGTCAGGCGTTTTCCACAGCTCGAGCTCGTCTTCGTTGAAAGCGGCGGCGACAATCTGGCCGCCACCTTCAGTCCGGAGCTCGCTGACATCACCATCTACGTGATTGATGTGTCCGCGGGCGACAAGATTCCTCGCAAAGGGGGCCCGGGCATCACACGATCGGACCTGCTGGTGATCAACAAAACCGACCTGGCGCCGTTGGTCGAAGCCTCATTGGAAGTAATGGATCGCGATGCCCGCAAGATGCGCGGCGAGCGACCGTTTGTCTTCACGAACATGAAGAAAAATGCCGGCGTGCGGCGGATAGCCCAGTTCATTGTCGACACGGGCGGTTTGCCATCCCGGTATCTTCCCGAGGTGATGCAACAAGGCTGATTGTCCAGCCTGACCCGAGGCCACCGTAATTGAGCTTGCCACGGCGCCTGCCGTGGCGTAATTTACCGACCGGTTAAATAACTGATCGGTTAAGTACCCATGCCGGATCCCCTGAGCGCCACCTTCGCAGCGCTGGCCGACCCCACGCGGCGGGCCATCCTTGCCCGGGTTTCGCTCGGCGAGACTTCCGTCAGTGAGCTGGCCGCGCCGTTCGACATGAGCCTGCCGGCCATTTCCAAGCACCTGAAAGTACTGGAGCGCGCCGGACTCATCGTGCGGGGGCGCGAAGCGCAATGGCGGCCCTGCAAGCTGAAGGCCGACCCGTTGAAGAGCGCTGCCAGCTGGATCGAAGACTACCGTCACCATTGGGAGAACCAGCTGGACGCCCTCGAGGGCTATCTCGAGAAGGTGCACGGCTCCGCAGCTCCTGCGAAGAAGCAACGCCGCAAGACGTCAACCTGAGGCACACTATGGCACTCACTCTCTACATGCACCCGCTCTCCTCGTTTTGCCACAAGACGCTGATTGCGCTCTACGAGAACGCAATTGCGTTCACGCCCGAGATCGTCAACCTGGGCGATCCGGTGGCGCGCGACAACTTCAGTAAAGTGTGGCCCCTTGCGAAGTTTCCAGTGCTTCGCGACGCCGCGCGCGCTCGAACCATTCCCGAATCAACATCGATCATCGAGTACCTCGCGTACCACGTGCCGGGACCGGTGAACCTCATTCCCAACGACGATCCGGAGCGCGCGGCGCAGATCCGGGCGGCCGATCGCTTTTACGATCTGCATGTGCACGATCCCATGCAGAAAATCGTTGTCGACAAGCTGCGTCCCGCCGACGGTCACGATCCGATCGGGGTCGGTGATGCGCGCAGCCGACTGCGGACCGCGCTCGGGATCGCGGAGGCCGAAATGGCAACACAGCGGTGGGCGTGCGGCGATCTGTTCTCGATGGCGGATTGCGCGGCTGCACCGCCGCTGTTCTTCATCAACAAGATGATGCCGCTGGCGGCCGAGTTTCCGCACTTGAGCGCCTACCTCGAGCGGCTGATGAAGCGGCCTTCCTATGCGCGCGTACTCGTCGAAGCTCAACCCTACCTGGCAATGTTCCCGGGGTAATCAAACATGACCCGACGGTCCACCGTGCACGACACTTTCGTCATCAATCGCAACTTCAGCTTCAAACGGGAGCTCGTCTTCGCGGCGTGGTCGAGCGCCGAGGCCAAGTCACACTGGTTCGCAGGGCATGAGGGGTGGAAAGCCCAACTGCGCGAGTTGGACTTCCGTGTGGGTGGACGGGAGCAGGTGATCGGTCGCAAGGGCAGTGGAACCGTGAGCAGGTTCGACGCCCGTTATCACGAGATCGTGCCCAATGAGCGCATCGTGTATGTCTATGACATGTACCTGGATGAGGTCCAGATTTCAGTTTCGCTCGCAACGATCGAATTCAAAGAGCTCACCAAGGGCAGCCAGCTGGTCATTACCGAGCAGGGAGTCTTTCTGGATAGTTTCCAGGATGCGCGGGGGCGCGAGCACGGCACGAACATATTGATGGATCAGTTGGAGCAGGCACTGCAGCGCTCAATTAACTAGGCCAGGCACTCGGACCACTCACAGTCGGGATACGAGCTGCGGGCCGAGGTATCGCCATGCTGTGCCCTGAGTGCGGTCAACAACAGATGAGGCAACGTCATCACGAGTTGATGCACGCACGACGTCGGCAGGTTGAGCGTGGTGGCCCGCCCACTGGCGTCATCGAAGTTGAGGCGGATGCGGGCTCCACCGGGAGTGACCAGGCACGTTGTCAGGGACTCGATATCGATTGAATTGGGCATGGGGGCTCGCTCTTGCAGCATTTGAAAACGACGCCTCCCACAGTACGGAGGAGTTCTCGCAACAGGGGTTAAGAGCTGCTATATCCCTCTGCTCGGCCACCTGCTCGGGTTGCCGCTGGCGATCGCGTGCGGGGGACTATGGAGCACATCTGGACGAATCTGAACGGGCTGACCCAGTCCGCCGTCGTCGTTATCACGGTGATTGCGATTCTCTTCCACATCCGCTGGACCCGGCGCAATACGGCACTCGGCCCCACCTTCCTCACTACTTTAGGCATCTTCTTCTGCTTTATCGGGATTGCCTGGGGGCTGCTGAATTTCGACCCCAGCGACGTCAAGTACAGCATCCCGCGGCTGCTGGAGGGCATCCGGACCTCGTTCTGGGCCTCTGTGGCCGGCATTTTCTGGGCGCTGACCATCAAGGCGCGCGTGGCGATCTGGGGTGATGCGAAGCTGTCGGTTACTGCCTCGAACCAGCAGGGCGCCACCCTGAATGACGTGGCGGATTACCTGGCCAAGCTCAATGGTGCCCTGGCAGGGTCCGAGGACTCGACCCTGCTGGGCCAGATCAAGCTGCTGCGCAGTGACTCCAACTACCGGCTGGACCGCCTCAACGCCACGTTCGAGACCTATTCGGCCAAGATTGCCGAAGCGAACTCCCGCGCCCTCATGCAGGCTTTGCAGTCCGTGGTCCAGGATTTCAACGCGCAGGTCAACGACCAGTTCGGCGAGAATTTCAAACACCTGAACGCGGCCGTGGAAAAGCTCGTCACGTGGCAGGCGCACTACGAGCAGCAGTTGGCGAGCCTCATCAGCCAGGAGACCGAGACGCGCAAGTCCATGACCGATGCGGCGGCCCGTTTCACCGAGGTGGTGCGCAAGTCGGCCGAGTTCACGGACACGGCACAATCCTTGAAGAAGCTGCTCGTGGCCCTGAACACGGAAAAGGAACAGTTGAACTTCTCGCTGTCCACTCTCGGAGAGTTGATCAATCATGCCTCCAGGGGGCTGCCCACCCTGGAGCAGAACATCACGGCCATGACGCGGCAGGTCGAACAGGGCGTCAGGGCCAACCAGGAGGCCATGAGCGCAATCCTGAAGAGCGCAGCCCAGTCCATCCAGGCCCACAATCAGCAGCTGACCGCGCTGTTGGCTGCGTCGATTGCCAACGCGAACAAGGAGCTGACGGAGTCCTTGGGACGCCAGCTCTCCGGCTCCGTCAGCCGGGTGCGCGGTGGATGAGCATGGACAGCGAGCTCGGTGAGACCAGCACGGCGGTCGGCGAGGAGAGCCACTGGATTCCCCTGACGGACCTGATGACCGGGCTCATGGTCATCTTTCTGTTGATTGCCGTGTCATACATGATGCAGGTGGAGGCAGATGCCGCCCGCATCAAGAATGTCGCCGTCGCCTACAGCGAGATCAAGGACGCCCTGTTCGAGGATCTCCATAGGGAGTTCAAGACGGATCTGCCCAAGTGGAAGGCGCAGCTGCTGAAAAACGATCTCACCATCCGCTTCTCCGAGCCCGAGGTGTTGTTCGCACCCGGCAGCAGCGAGCTGAAGCCGGAATTCCAGGCCATTCTGCAGGACTTCTTTCCGCGCTACGTGCACATCCTGACTTCCAAAAAATATCGCGACTCCATCAGTGAGGTGCGGATCGAAGGCCACACCTCCTCAGTCTGGAACGGTGTCGCATCGCCCGGCGATGCGTACTTCCTCAACATGGAGTTGTCGCAGGCGCGCACGCGCTCGACGCTGGCCTATGTGTTGAACCTGCCCGCGGATCGCGATCAGGTCGCCTGGCTGCGCAAGTTTGTGACCGCGAACGGGCTGTCGTCGTCCCGGCTGATCTTGGACAGCAAGGGCGAGGAGGATGTCGCACGCTCGCGGCGTGTGGAATTCAGAGTTCGCACCGACGCAGAGACGCGGTTGGCGAAGATTCTCGAAGTCACCAAATGAGCACGTGACCTGACACCGTTGCACCCGCCTGGACGCCGACCAAGAGCACGATGACCCCGGTGGTGAGCAGAAAGGTGCTCTGAATCATGGTAGTGTGCGGCGATTCTTCAGCCACCTTTTCGGAGTCGTTATGGCGACCAAAGCACACCCGCTCGACCCGGCATTCGTGGAGAAGCAGCGTCAGACTCTGTTGAAATTGCGCGCGTCGCTGCTCACCGCCGCGAAAGATGACGAGGCCGATGAGGCTGACATCAAGGACGAGGGATCAGGCGGCGCGCGTGAATTCGAGGACGATGCTCAGAAGCTGGCCACGCTCGAGCTGGAGGGAAACCTCGTCGTTCGCGACATCGCACGCCTGGAGCGAGTTGACCGGGCGCTGAGGAAGATCGAGGAGGGCACCTATGGCGCCTCCGATCAGAGTGGTCAGCTCATTGCGCGCGAACGGCTCGAAGCGATTCCAGAGTCGATCTACACGCTGGCCGAAGAACAGGCACGCGAACAGGCGCACTGATGTCGCGCCGGGGCACGCTGTGATCAACGGGCGGGCGTGAAAATGCTCTTGGGCAGCCGCACGTGGACACCCAGGTTCGGCTTGTCCACCAGCTGGGTCACCGCAACGTTCCCGGCCACACTCACCAGCTGATACGCCTGGTGGCGGCTGAGCTTTTTCTCCGCGACCAGAAAATCGACCATTTCCTGGATGGCGCCCCGGGTGGCGACGGCAAGGTCCGGATCGGTGGCCATGCTGATGTAGTCCGTGGCCGTTTCCGCTCGCGGCCAGGTCAGCTTCATGTCCTTGCGAACCGTGAGCTGCAGGCGCCCGCGTAGCGAGGTCTCGATGGCGGTCTGATCGACTTCGCCGTCACCTTGCGCCGCGTGTCCATCGCCGATCTCAAACAGCGCGCCCGGGGCAAACACCGGTATGTAAAGCGTACTGCCGGCCACCAGCTCCCGATTGTCCAGATTTCCCGCGTGCCGTCCCGGTGGATTGCTGCTGACTCTCCCGGCAACGGGTGCGGGAGCGACTCCCATACTGCCGAAGAAGGGGTGCAGGGGAATCACGATCCCCGGCAGGAATTCAGCGCTCATGTGCTTCCGGTCCAGCGTCAGGATCTTGTAGGGCGCGTCGGGTTCGCAATTCTCCGGGAGAAATCCCTTGCAGCCGTTGTAGCCATAGTCGATGGGCAACGAGATGGACAGGATCCTGACTTCGAGCACGTCGCCGGGCTCAGCGCCCTCGACATACACGGGACCGGTCAGGATGTGTCCGCCGGGACCCTTGCGATCGCCCGTCACTTCATTGACGACCGACTTCAACGACTGTTGGATCTTCTCGTCGGGTACGCCGGCCTTGGCGAGCCCCGTCGGAGTGTTGGTCAACAAGGTGTCGACGTCGATGATATCGCCGGACGCAACGCGCAGGACTGGGGTGGCTTCCGCCCAGTAGTACCCGTACGCAACAGTCGACGGTGTCACCTCCAGGCGGTGCGTGGTCGGCGCGGCGGCCTGAGCCAAAGAAGCGCTCAGCAGCGCGACGAATGTCCCGATTGCGATTCTCATCCCTGAGCCCCCTTCTCGATTGCAATTCTCAACGCATTCCGGACCAACGCGTCCGGCCGCAGATAGTCACGATAGTATGCCGCATTACTGCACATGAGCTGCTGTCTGAGCGCCACATCCTCGATGAGCCGGACAGCGCCATTCAGACATTCTTCCGGTGAGGTGAACTCAATGTAGTTTTTTCCGGGCGCAAAGGTTCCCGGCGTCTCGTAGACCAGGCGCTCGGACAGAATGGCCTTGGAGAAGGCCACGTACTCGGCCATTTTCCAACCGGTCGAGCCGTGCAGGCCGGTGCTGGCGACGCAGATGGGAAAGGATTGCAGGGTTCGCAGGTACCTGGGCTGCGAAGTCGAGCCTGCTGGAACCACGAGGTCGGGGTACAGCTGCGCTGTGAAGCGACTATGACTGAAGCCTCCCGTGAATCGGGCCCCCAATGCATCCTTCAACAGCCGCAGACACCGGGCGCGGGTCTCATTGATGTAGATACGATCGTCAATCTTCTCCTGACTTCTCGCCGGGTCATCATGAGGATCGTAAGCGGCGACGAGAAACAGAACGTTGGGATCGGCGCGCAGGTTCGGCGGAGCCTCCATCTGCGGCAACCGGGGCTGGAATCCAAACCGGTTGTTGGTGTCGAGCGCCTGCTTGAGTGCGGCGAGGGTGGCGCCCGACAGACCGTTCATCCGCCAGGCACGTCGCATCGCGAAGGAGTCCGCCACATCGGGCAGCACGCGATAATTCAATCCCAGCGGGATGACCTTGCCGCGCTCATTCGCCGGCAGCGCTTCGACGGCTGCCGACAAGTAGGAACGTTTGAAATAGAAGTCGCAGCTCTCCAGCTCGCCGAGCGCCAGCTCTTGCGAGTCGTGTGTATCAAAGTGCAAGCGAAGCTGCTCGCCAACGACAGCGTCGAGGTGAGCGTGGCTGGCATCCGCAAGATGTGGGGCGTCGTTTCGGTAGCTGACAGGCGTGCGGCGCATTTCCTGGGACAGGCGCAGGAATCCGCTTCGGTGCAACAGGCGGAAGCCCGTGTAAAGCTGCTGGATGTGAGGGCTGGCAGACTGGTACAACAGCCGGCACGAAATGGCTGACAAAACGAGCTCCCGCGTGATCTATTGCCCAGTTGATGTAACTGCAGGGCGCGAATTTTTCGCAATCCGCTCTATACTTCCCACCCTGGGGACGACGTAGCGATTATGTCGCAATGGGGACACATAAATAATCGACAGCCCATGGAACTGATTGCAGCGACGTCGGGATCTCGTTCGAACAATCTCGTTTTTACCTCTGCCGGCAACCGTTCAAACCTGCGGGATTGGCTGCGGGGCCGGCGCGATTTTGATCTGTGGACAGTGTACTACGGCGATCGGCCCGGGATGTTCCAGGACGTCTCGGACTATTACCTGCCCCGCAAGGGAGCCAAGTTTCAGAACCTGCATTACTGCTATGGGCAGTGGCCGCAGAAGCTCGCCCGCTATGATGCCGTGATGGTGATGGATGACGACATCGTGATTGACGCGACGGGCATCACGCGCCTGTTTGAGATTCGCCGGGAGCTGGACTTGTGGGCCTTGCAGCCCGCGTTCCGGCTGTCGGGCAAGGTGAGTTGGCCCATCACGGCCGTGCACCCAACAGCCAAGCTCAGGTATACGAATTTTGTGGAAATGGCCTGTCCGTTATTTCGGCGCGATAAGCTCGATGCGTTCATGCAGGTCTACGATCCGGCCTTGGTCGGTTACGGTACCGACTGGTGGTTCCTGCATACGTTGGGACCGCAGATCGACAATCGGGTGGCCGTGGTCGACGAAGTTACCTGCGTCAATCCGTATGACAAGGATAAGGGGAGTGGTGGCCGAGAGATCGACACGCTGCAGACGCATCAGAACCGCAAGGAAGTCTGGGAACGAATGAAGGCGCTGTATGAGCTCGATGAGCAGGGCAGGGTGCATCGTGAATTCGGGCGCATCAACAAGTCGCCATTGGGCGCGGTCACCGGCGTGCTGAACAACGTTCCAGACTGGGCTTACCTGAACGCGAAGAGTCTGGCCAGGCGCCTCGGCGTGCGCGGTCGAAGCTGACCTCGAGTGGACGCACCTATCTATACAGGCGGCCGCGCGCGTCGCTCTTTGATTGATACGATCACGTTCCGCGTACTGTCGCAGATCACGACCGCCCTCGCTCTGATCATCCAGGTGCGGGGGATGTCTGAGCACGACTTCGGTGTCTACAGCCTGTTGTACACCTTCATCCCGGTCATCGGCACGCTGCTGTCGCTTGGGTTGGAGCAGGTGATGCTGCGCTACCAGCCCGAATACCTGCGGGCCGGCAACAAGATCGGAGCTGCCTGGCTGATGCGCCGGATCGCGGTAGGAAGGCTGTCTACCAACATTCTGCTCATCTGCGGCGTGCTGCTGGGTTGGAACTACATTGCGCCCCTGTTCAAGCTCACTGCCTACCGCGGCATGTTTGCGCTGTTCTCATTCCTGATTTTGCTGCAGTTCCAATCGCGCATCCTGCAGCTCGCATTGGCGTCGCACATGATGCATCGCTACAGCGTCGGGTCGATGACCACGCTGTCCATCGTCAAGCTGCTGAGCTACGGCACGCTTTATCTCATGCACAGGCTCACCCTCGAGGCGGCAATATTTTCAGATATGCTGGCCTACGGTTGCGCCTATACGATGCTGCGCTACATCTACAACAAGCGTTGCCTGGTTCCTGAGGCGCGCGGGCCGTACAAACCGACGCCGGAGGAACGCAAGCGCCTGTTCCGTTACGGGTTGTATAACAACTTCAACGATGCCGGCGTGTTCCTGCTGTATTCGAGCGTGGACAATTTCTTCATTGCCGCGTACCTCGACACCGTCTCGGTCGGTATCTACTCGTTCTACAGCCGCCTGCGGCAGATGGTCCTGAATGCCCTGCCGGCGAAGCAGTTCGAGAACATCATCCAGCCGATGTTCTTTGCCATTCCGGCAACCCAGGCGGACCGCAATGTGCCGCGCTACTTCTCGTTTCTGCTGAACATGAATTTTCTGCTGCAATGGCCCGCCCTGGCCTTTGCGACGGCCTATCACCACGAGATCGTGCAATTGGTGTTCCACAGCAAGTTCATCGACAAATCCTGGTTGTTGCCGGTCGTGATGGGCTTTGCCACCCTGAACGTGGTCGCCGACCCGGTCTCGCTGGTGGCGCAATACGAAGAGAAAGCGCATGTCCTGTTGATGAGCAAACTGTTCGCCGCCTACAACGTGCTCGCCATGTTTCTGCTGGTGCCTTTCCTCGGTATCTACGGCGCGGCAATCGCGGCAGGCACCGCCCAGACGATGAAGAACCTCTTTGTCTGGTGGTATGTACGCAAGCGTGCAGTTTGGACCAACGCACGCGCCGCGGTTTCGTCCAGCATCGGAATATGGGGAGTCGTCGTTGCTCTGTGCTACGGACTGAAGACGCTACTGCCGTTGCCCGCGTTGTTCCAGGTTGTGCTGGGCGCGATGATCTTTGTTGCTGCGGGGCTCATCTACGTTCGCAGTCCGGCCCTGTCCGCTTCGGATAGGGAGATCCTGCGAACAGTGACACCCGGCAAGGCGACCCGCATCATGCAGCGAGTCGGTTTCCTGCCCGCCTGAGCAAGAATCGGGTGGGCGCATTGGCCACGCGTTGCGCATAGTTGCGCTGGCGCCCGGGCTGCTGGGGCCACTTTCGCCAAATCATCCCGACCATTAGCTTCGAGCCCGGACGAAGCGCTACGCTTGCGAGCGTCATGAGATCCAACATTCTGCTGCCATTGGCGGCCGTACTATTGTTCAGCGCACAGGCCTCCAACGGCAATCCAACGCCCGAGAATCAGGGCCCTGCCGACACCTCTGTTGAGTCCTCGGTGAGCCGTCAATCCCGCGACGATGCGTGGTGGACGGGGCCGTTGCTCGCGGCTTCGCCGGGGACCCTGACTCCAGGGCATTTTCTGATCGAGCCATATATTTTTGATGGCATCCCGCAGGGTCACTACGACAATGAGGGCAACCGCCACACGGGACCGCACTCCAACAACTTCGGCTCGCAGAGTTATATTCTGTACGGGCTGACGGACAAAGTGGGCATCGGCCTGATCCCGCGGTTCGGATTCAATGACATGAGTGAAGGGCGCGACAGCTCAAAGGTGGGCGTGGGCGATCTGACCCTGCAGGCGCAGTATGGTCTCACTCACTTCGAGGAAGGCAGTTGGATTCCGACGACCGCTTTCGTGGTGCAGGAGACATTGCCGGTCGGCAAATACGATCGTCTCGGGGATCGTCCTGCAGACGGCCTGGGCGCGGGCGCGTATTCGACCAACCTGGCGTTGTATTCCCAGTACTTCTTCTGGATGCCCAATGGCCGCATTCTGCGGACGCGATTCGATGTGTCCTACCAGATTTCGGGGTCGACGAGTGTCCGTGACGTCAGTGTCTATGGAACGCAGGATGGCTTCCGTGGGCGCGCGCGCCCGGGAAATGTCACGGTGGTGAATGCGGCGTGGGAATATAGCGTGACGCGCAATTGGGTGCTGGCGCTGGATGTGCTCTATGAGCACGATTCGAACACTCATGTCTCAGGTTTCGACCCGAACCCGGTGCAGCTCAACTCAGGCCCGGGTCATACGTGGAGTCTCGCGCCGGCCATCGAATATAACTTCAACAGCCGGGTAGGGGTGATCGCCGGTGCCAAGCTGACCACCTCGGGCCGCAATGCGACGGCCGTGGTCATCCCGGTCGCGGCCGTCAACATAGTGATTTGATGCTGTCGGGCCGTAGTGCCGTCATGTGGTAGCAACGTGCTCGCGAAAGTCCACCGGGTGGCTGTTCTGAAGGATGGTGCGCGCGCTGTCCATCTCGTAGTCAGTTCGCGGGTGCACCGTGATGGCGGATCCGCCATTGCGCACGCGATCTGCAAACTGGTCAGCGGACGCGTAGTTGCCTGTCTGGTCGAAAATGGCGTGAAAGTAATTCGAGACTTTGTGCCAATACGTGTCCCCCGGCTCGGCATCAGCCTGTCCTGACTCGGCCTTGGAGGTGAGCTCGACACGGTCGGTGGGAAATCCGTCCGCAACCAGCTCAGTCCGCACCCGTTCGGCGACCCCGAAGTCGTCATAGATTGCAACGATCACTGGTGTCATAACGTCCTCCGTAGAATGGAAACGGACAGCGCAAGCTGAGGTTCCACCGCGACTTCCGTGAGGCGCGTCACGCGGGTTTTCTGTCTGGAAATCGCGACGCAGCTACAATGGTGGGCGAAGGGCGGGAACTGATGGGATCAAAATAAATTGAGTAGTAGGGATGTGCTCAAAATGAAGCCGGAATTGGCCGATGTGGTCGAAGCGTCTGAAGCAGAAGCAATAGATATGTCACATACCCCCGGTGCAGTTACTGCATCGGACGCCTCGGATCGGCGAAATGCCCCCGACCGGCGCCAACGAACTCTGTACTCCCTCTTCTATGGGAGCTTCAATCCGCGCAGGCGCAGACCACGTCGCACCGACGCCCGGTCGCTACGCGATCTCGACTGGCACCAGCCGCAGTGGCTGGCAGTCGCGATGCTCATCGTTCTGCTGTCTTGCGTCGACGCTGCGCTGACCTTGAGCCTGATGTCGCATGGCGCCTATGAGGTCAATCCCATAATGGCTCCCATCGTCGGCGGCTCTCCGTTGGTCTTCACGCTCATCAAGGTGGGACTGACCGCGGGAGGCGTAGTGCTACTGACCCTGGCAGCCCGGATGAGAGCATTCGGGAAGATTCCGGTGAGCTTCCTGCTCTACGCAGTGCTCATCGGCTACGGAACGCTGGTCGTTTATGAGCTCAGGCTTCTGGAGGAGACGCTGCTCACGGTCTGACCCCCTGGAAAGGGGTGGAATGCGCACCTGGGCGGCCCCGCTCGTTTCCTCTGGCGACGCATTCCGTTAAACTAGCGATTCACTGCTACTTGTTCCCGCATGCTCGAACCCACACCCCTGTACGGCGGAAACGCCGATTTTCTCGAAGGCCTCTACGAACAATATCTCCGCGATCCGGCAAGCGTAGACGAACGCTGGCGCGGTTATTTTGAGCGCATGGCGCCTCCCGCGGCCGGCGAACGGCCGCATAGTGTCATCCAGGCGGAAATCGCCCAGCGGGCCCGCGCGCCCAGGGCTACGCAGCCCGCTGCCGCACCTGCATCGGGCGGTCCCGCACCCGACCACGCTGCCAAGCAGGCCGCGGTCTCCCGGCTGATCCAGATTTGGACGAACCGTGGCCACCTGTTGGCCAAAGTGGATCCGCTGGGTCTCACCGTCCGGGCGCGACCCCGGGTCCTCGAGCTGTCCTACTTCGGCCTGTCCGAGAGCGACCTGGAAACCGAGTTCTTCACTGGCAGCCGCAACGGTGCGGTGCCGAAAAGGGAGAAGTTGCGGGACATCCTCTCGCAACTGGAGTTCATCTACGGCGGAACGATCGGCGCCGAGTTCGCCCATGTGTCCGACTCGGACGAACGCTTGTGGTTGCAGGATCAGTTCCAGTCAGGCCGTCTCACGGGCCAGTTCTCGAAGGAAGAGCGCCGCAACATCCTGTGGCAGCTGACCGCCGCGGAAGGCCTCGAGCGTTACCTGCACACTAAGTACGTCGGGCAGAAGCGCTTCTCTCTGGAGGGCGGCGACTCGTTCGTGGCCCTGCTGGATGACCTCATCCAGAGCTCGGGCGCGGCTGGAATCGAGGAAGCGGTCATTGGCATGGCCCACCGCGGCCGGTTGAATGTCCTGGTCAATCTCCTCGGTAAGTCACCTTCAGTACTGTTCTCGGAGTTCGAGGGCAGCTACGACCTGAGCCACCTCAAGGGCTCGGGCGACGTGAAGTATCACAAAGGCTTTTCAGCGGACCTGCGGACCGCCAGCGGCAACGTACATACGGTTCTCGCCTTCAACCCCTCGCACCTCGAGGTGGTCAATCCGGTCGTCGAGGGATCGGTTCGCGCGCGCCAGGAGCGCCGCGGCGACGAGAAGGGTCTGCGAGTACTTCCAATTCTCGTTCACGGTGACGCTGCATTCGCCGGACAGGGCGTGGTCATGGAGACCATGCAGTTGTCGCAGGCGCGTGGTTACTACACTGGCGGTACCGTGCACCTGGTCATCAATAACCAGGTTGGTTTTACGACGTCAGATCCGCGCGACACCCGCTCGACGATCTACTCGAGCGACGTGGCGAAGATGCTCGAAGCGCCGATTTTCCACGTGAACGCGGACGATCCGGAAGCGGTGGTGTTTGTTTCGCGCCTGGCGCTCAAATACCGCATGCAGTTCCGCAAGGACGTGGTGATCGATCTCGTGTGCTACCGCCGTCACGGCCACAACGAGGCTGACGAGCCGGCCGCAACCCAGCCGGTGATGTACCGCGTCATTCGACAGCATGCGACTGCCCGCAAGCTCTATGCAGATAAGCTGATTGCCGAAGGCGTCATCACTGAAGCCGATGCTTCCGGGATGATGGAGCAGTATCGAAACGGGCTGGACGAAGGGCGGCCACAGGCCCGTGCCTCGCTCGGCATGATCGGCAACAAGTACACCGTTGATTGGACTCCGTACGCACAGATCGACTGGAGCGAACGAATTCAGTCCGGTGTCGAGATCCGTCGGCTGCGTTCGCTCGGGGAGCGCGCGACTGCGTTTCCGGAAGGATTCAGCCTGCATCCGCGTGTTGCGCAGATGATGCTGAATCGGAAGAAGATGATTGCCGGTGAGATGCCGCTCGACTGGGGTTGCGCTGAGACATTGGCCTATGCCGCGCTCATCGAAGACGGATTTTCCGTTCGCATCTCAGGCCAGGACAGCGGCCGTGGAACCTTCTTCCACCGCCACGCCGTTCTGCATGATCAGAACAGCGACAACACCTACATTCCGCTCCAACACATCGCCGATCATCAGCCCCGTGTGCAGGTGATCGATTCCGTTCTCTCGGAAGAAGCGGTGATGGGTTTCGAATACGGCTATTCAACGACGGAGCCCAACGCGCTCGTCGTGTGGGAAGGCCAGTACGGTGACTTCGCCAACGGCGCACAAGTCATCATCGACCAGTTCATCAGCTCAGGCGAAGCAAAGTGGGAGCGCTTCTGCGGTCTCGCGCTCTTCCTGCCGCACGGTTATGAAGGCGCCGGCCCCGAACATTCATCCGCACGCCTCGAGCGTTTCCTGCAACTGTGCGCTGAGTGGAACATGCAGGTCTGTGTGCCCTCGACACCGGCCCAGATGTTTCACATGCTGCGCCGGCAGATGCTGCAGCCGTTCCGCAAGCCGCTGATTGTCATGACACCGAAGAGCCTGTTGCGGCACGAGATGTCGGTCTCGTCGCTCGAGGATCTCACGCGCGGCAGCTTTGCGCGGGTCATCGATGAAACGGATGAGCTCGTACCGGCCCAGGTGCGCCGTCTCGTCTTCTGCAGCGGCAAAGTCTACTTCGACCTGTTGAAGGCGCGCCGCAAGGACGGGATCCGCGATGTAGCGTTGGTCCGAATCGAGCAGTTGTATCCGTTCCCCAGCGAAGAATACGAAGCCATCCTGAATCGCTACCCCAACGCTCGCGAGATCGTCTGGTGTCAGGAAGAGCCCCAGAACCAGGGTGCGTGGTACCAGATCCGCCACCGCCTGCAGGAGCTGCTGGGTGCGCGCCGCCAGGTGTTGTATGCCGGCCGGGCGCCCGCAGCGGCTCCCGCCACCGGAATCGCGAAGATTCACGAAGCCGAGCAAAATGCCCTGATCGATGCGGCGTTGCGGGCGACCACGACCGAGGATTCCGCTCGGGAAACCACGCGCCTGACTGGAGCTGCTCCAACGGCGACACCCACACCGGCTCCGGCAGTGGCTGCCACTGGCACACCGGCGCCCGTGATGCGAAAGAGCTCTAAATAAAATGACTACTGAAATTCGAGTGCCACAGCTACCTGAGTCTGTGGCGGATGCCACTTTGGTTGCCTGGCACAAACAGCCGGGCGACACCGTCAGTCGCGACGAGAATCTGGCCGACCTGGAAACCGACAAGGTGGTTCTCGAGGTCCCCGCGCCCATGAACGGCGTGATCAAGGAGATCCGGATCCAGAGCGGCACCACAGTGACCAGCGGGCAGGTGCTCGCGGTAATCGATGAGGCCGGCGCGGGTGCCGTGGCCGGAAAGGCCGCCGCTAGCGCTGCCAAGACTGCGCCAGCGGCTAACGTTGCCAGGGACAGCGAGGCGGAAGGAAAAGACGCCGGCAAGCTGAGTCCTTCGGTCCGCAGGCTCGTCGAAGAGAACAAGCTCGACCCGGGCGCCATTGCAGGCTCCGGCAAGGACGGACGGCTGACGAAGTCGGATGTCGTCGGTTTTTTAGGCAAGCAGCCCAACGGCGGCACCGCCCCGGCTCCGGCGGCCCGAGCGCCCACGCCCGCGGCTCGACCGAGCGCCCCGGGTGCTCGGTCAGAACAGCGCGTGCCGATGACTCGGCTGCGCCAGCGCATTGCGCAACGGCTCGTCGATGCCCAGGCCACTCAGGCACTGCTGACTTCCTTTAATGAGGTCGATCTGACTGCCGTCCAGGAGCTGCGCGCGCGGCACAAGGATCGCTTTGAGAAAGAGCACGGCGTGAAGCTCGGCTTCATGTCGTTCTTCGTGAAGGCCTCAATCGAGGCACTGAAGAAGTTTCCTGTCGTCAACGCATCGGTTGACGGCACCGACATTCTCTATCACGAGTACTACGACATCGGCGTCGCCGTCTCGACCGATCGCGGCCTGATGGTGCCCATCGTGCGCGACGCAGATGCAAAGAGCTTCGCCGACATCGAAAAAGAAATCGCGCAGTACGCCAAAAAGGCTCGCGAAGGCACGATTGCGATCGAGGATCTCACCGGCGGGACTTTCACCATTACCAACGGCGGCGTCTTCGGCTCGCTCCTGTCCACGCCCATTGTAAATGCGCCACAAAGCGCCATCTTGGGAATGCACAAGACTCAAGACAGGCCCATGGTCGTGAACGGCCAGATTGTGGTTCGTCCGATGATGTATCTGGCGGTCACCTATGACCACCGCATCATCGACGGCCGCGAAGCGGTGCAGTTCCTCGTGGCGATCAAAGAAGGCCTGGAAGATCCAGGTCGGATGTTGCTCGGAATATAGGACTACGCATGGCTGACTCATTTGACGTCGTCGTGATCGGCGGCGGCCCGGCTGGCTATCCGGCTGCGATTCGCGCTGCCCAGAACAAACTCAGCGTTGCCTGCATCGATGAATGGAAGAACCTCGACGGCAATTTTGCGTTTGGCGGAACGTGTCTGAACGCGGGTTGCATTCCCTCGAAGGCGCTCCTGGAATCCTCGGAGCTCTATCATCGGGCACAGTCCGAATTTGCGGCTCACGGCATCAAGGCGAGCGGGCTGTCGCTCGAGCTGGCGCAGATGCAGAAGCGCAAGGCCGGCATCGTCAAGACCATGACGCAAGGCATCCTGGCGCTGTTCAAAGCCGCCGGCGTGACGCCGCTGCAGGGACATGGGAAGTTGCTGCCGGGTCGGAAAGTTGAATTCACGGCTCCCGACGGTACCCGCCGCGAGCTGACGGCGAAGAACGTGATTCTGGCCACCGGCTCGACGCCGATGGAGTTGCGGTCAGCACCCTTCGATGGCAAGCGAATCGTCGACTCCTGGGGTGCCCTGGAATTTGACGCCGTTCCGCAGAAGCTCGGTGTCATTGGCGCAGGTGTCATCGGCATGGAGTTGGGAAGTGTCTGGCGCCGTCTGGGTGCCGAAGTCGTTGTGCTCGAAGCGCTGCCCGATTTTCTGGCTATCGCGGACCAACAGCTCGCGAAGGAAGCGCTGCGCCACTTCAAGAAGCAGGGGTTGGACGTTCGGCTGGGGGCGAAGGTGACGGGCGCGAAGGTTGCGGGTGACGCCGTCAACGTGACGTACACCGATGCCAAGGGCGAGCAGTCCTTGACTGTCGACAAATTGGTGGTTGCCATCGGCCGCCGTCCTTTCACGAAGGACCTGTTGGCTGAGGGCACGGGCGTCGAAATCGACGAGCGCGGTTTCATCGAGGTGGACCCTGAGTGTCGCACCGGTGCCGAAGGCATCTGGGCTGTCGGCGACGTGGTTCGCGGCCCGATGTTGGCTCACAAGGGCAAGGAAGAGGGCGTCACGGTTGCCGACCACATCGCCGGCAAGTACGGTGAGGTCAACTACAAGACCGTGCCGTCAGTGATTTACACGGCCCCTGAGATTGCCTGGGTGGGTCAGACCGAAGAGCAGGTCAAGGCCGGCGGCCGGCCGTATAAAGTGGGCGTGTTTCCCTTCCTGGCCAGCGGCCGCGCGCGGGCGATGGAACAGGCCCAGGGCTTCGCGAAGCTCATTGCAGCCCAGGATGACGACGAGATTCTCGGTGTGCACGTGGTCGGCCCCATGGCGGGCGAGTTGATTGCAGAGGCTGTATTGGCGATGGAGTATTCAGCCAGCAGCGAGGATCTGCAGCGGACCATTCACGCTCATCCGACGTTGTCGGAAGCCTTGCACGAAGCCGCGTTGGCGGCGGATAAGCGGGCGATCGACTCGATCAACAAGTGATGCGTTAACGCGCGGCCGCGGCGGCGAGGGGCCGGGCCGGTGCGCTACGGGCGCGCGGCCCATGTGCCACGGGCTCGGGCGCGTGTGCTACGGCCGGCGGTCGGTACCGGCTTTACTTGGGGGCCGTCTTCGTCGGCGGCGCGGGCGGCACGTTGTGCACGATCGGCGGCTGGATCGGGTCGCCAAACACCCGCTTCTTCGTCGGGTGCGGGGCAAACGAACTGGCCTTGTGCGGCGTGCCTACCGGCTGATGCACCTTCGAGACTGTTTTGCTGGGACGGGAGGGACCGACGCGCTGCGCATTGACCACCGCGTTCCGAGGACTTTCCTGCGCAACGGCGCTCCCCGCTGAAATGATGACCAGAACGGCCATAGCGACTGTCACTGTTTTCATGGGACCTCGTTAGTATCTCAAAATCGCCGGGCGCCGCAGGCGCCCTGCATATGCGCAGCCGGCAAAAACCGCGCTTTTTGCCGGCGTATTAGGACCCGGGCTCCGCGCGGCCAGTCCCTCGCTAGGGATAGTGCCGCGCCAATAAAACTAGTTAGTCGCAGCGAGCTGTCCGAGCTGCCGCCGACCATCCGTCCAGATATCAAACGGGCGAGCGTCCTGATCGCCTTCCAGTTGCAGGCGCACATGCCGCGCCGAAGCGATAAATCGCAGCGTGTCACGATCCGTCTTGTACACCCGTGGCGAACCCCGAAAGTGCAGCGGGGGCAGCAGCGGCCTGGCGAACCCCACTTCTCTCAAACTTCGACCATCGCGCTGCAGGCGGATCGCACGTTCATCCGCCAGGAATACCACGGTTTCACCGGGATGGGCACCTGCGCCCAGCCGCGCATCGACTGTTGACCAGATATACACGAGCAAGACGTATTCGTAGTGGCCCGACCGATTGACGCTGGCGGCAACTACGTTGACGTATTGGCGCGCATTCGCGGCGACGTCCTGGTGGGCCCGCGCGAAGATGATCGGACTGGTCACGTTGCTCACCATTGCAGCCGTCACCGGATCCAGAAACTCGTCCGGATGCCGTGGAGGCCGTGCCTTGCACGACAGCAGACTGAGCGAAACGAGTATGAGAATGAGGTTTCGCATATCAGAAGTTGATGCGGTAGCCGATGCTGACAAACAGCCGCGTGGTGTTACCTATTTCCAGTCCGGCGGGATTCTTGCCCAGCTCGGCGCCGCCTTCGATCTCGAGTACGTGGCCGTGTCGCTGGTAGTCGATGTGACCGTACGGAGCATAGAAGATCGACGTATAGCCCGTGTCGGTGACTTTACGCTGGAACAGAATACGGGGTCCGGCTCGCCAGGCCCCAAACACCGGAAAACGGGAGATGTACTGCCAACCGAACACATTGTAGGTCGGTGTCGTGTCATACCGTACGATGACCTGGTTGAAGTCATTCGTCCGCAACAGGCTCGAGCCCAGCAACTGTACCTGGTAGGAGATGTCGTTGCCCTGTGTGCCGGTGAATTCCTCGACGCCGCCGGAGGGAGGGGTATCGGTCAGCTTTGTATAGAACACGTCCATAATGGCCTGGAAGCGCTCACCCAACTGCTTGAGCGCTGATATCGAGTACGTCGACAGCACTGGAGTGCGATCGCGGGCCAGGTCGGCAATCTGCTGCTCGCTGTAGATCTTCCGGAGCTCGCTCAACGTGGTGAACGGCTGTCCGATGAGTGCGTTTTCGGTCGTGATCAGGGGTGCGTTGCGGTGCTCCAGGTCCATGGTGAGCTGCCATCGATCGGGCAGTTGCAACGTGCCCAGCAGCACCAAAGCATTCAAGGACTGGTATGCGGTGTCGTAGTCTACATAACTGACCACTGACAAGTTGGGGCGCGCATATTGCACCTGTGTCCCGACGGCCTGCCGATCACGCAGTCCGTCGTTGCGCTGCTGCGTAACGTAGACGCTCGTATCCCAGTGGGAGAGTGCAGGGGCGAAATCGACTGCCAGCGTCTCAAAGCGGCGGTCCGTCTCGATTCCGTCTCCCGAGTTGTCGACCGGCATGCCGACGGTTGCGCGGACAATCCACGACGGAGCGAAGCGATAGGAGACCTTCGCGCCATCGAAGACGCCGAAATTGCCGTCGTTGATGGTTGTCTGCCGTCCCAACCGGCCCCGCAGATCCAACAGCTTGTCGTTCAGGTCGAAAAACGCGGTCGTGATCCGCACCCGGTCGGTCGCGCCTTGAATATCCCTGGGCAGGAAGTTCTTGGCATAGCCGAAGTTGGTTCGGAATCCGCTCGTGAAGCGCTCGCCGTCCTTGTGAACATACAGGTCGGCATCCGTAAAGATCGCGTTCTCCACTACGGTGGAGAGCAACGGGCCGTTCAGGTCGGTTCCAAAACTGTCGCGCCGGAACAGCTGTGACGCGCCACCGGAAACCTTCCAACCGTGGTCGGCTCCCTCGGTGTTATCGAATGACCCGGTGCGGCCCGCTACCGAGGCTGCCCGCAGGACACGCAGCCGCGTTCTGATGCGGTCTGCGGCAGGCCCCTTCGGGTAGCGACGCAGATATTCCTCGTATTCGGCCTTGGCCTGGGCAACCTCACCGGAGCGCTCGCGAGCCAGGCCCAGCATTTCCTGGACGCCGGCGCGTTCCGGAAACTCCGGTTGGCGCTGGAGTTTGGTCAGGACCTGTACGGCCTGAGGATAGTCGCGCGTGCGCATGGCCTTGCGTGCCTGATCCAACAGGCTCTTCAACTGCGCCGGATCCAGGGGCGGATCCGAGCCCATCTGCTCGACCGGGGGCAGGGGTGGCTCCGCGACCGCAGCGTTCGGATCGTTCGTGAGCGAGTCGTCGCCGACCGCCAGCCAGGCCCGGGGATAATCCTTGGTTGCGGTTCGCAGGACACCCTCGGCCACTGTACGTTGATCGAAGGGACCTGCTCGCAGGCGATACCATTTCTCGCCACCGGTTTCGACTTCTGACACAAACGCCTTGGTCTGCAAGCGCTTGCTTGCCTGCTCCACGGCGCCGGCGTCGAACGGCTGACGCTGTGATTCGAGGTTCACTGCATAGTTGCTCGCAGTCTCACCGCGCTCAGTTACGAGGACTCGCGTTTTCTCCTCGTGGACTCTGAGCAGGCGGATGCGCATTCCCGAGGCGCTGGCGCCTTGGGCCAGGACGAATGATTCAGGTTTGGCCCACGTCAATGTCAGCGTCACTTCCCCACCCAGGGAGGATTCCAGGCGCGCCGCGGCTACAATCCCCCTCGGGCCGGAAATGGGCGGAATCTCGGTCGTGATCTCGCCGCCGGCAGCCAACGAGCCGGTGACGCCGCAATCGCGATCGATCCGCAACCGCAGCCGAACCTCGGGACCCTCATTGGCGGGCGTGTGTCCCGCGTAATGCAAGGAACAGTTGAATTGCAGGGTGATATCCACCTGCGATTCCTTCTCGTCGATGTCGATGACATCAATCAGGCGAGAGGGACCCTGAGGCTGTAGTTGGGGCGCGCCGATGCCGCGACCTTGTGCCGCAACGAAATTGGGGGCGAGCGCCACCAACGCGCCGAGTAGTGCCGCCGGGAGGTGGCGGAGCGCCTTAATGGAACGCACCGTCGGCTACCTTGTGATGGCCCGCCGGCCTTGCTTTGGAAATGGTCGTGAGCTTCGCGTCAGTGTAGATGTGGCAGGCACCGGAGCAGTTCTGCAGCTCGCTGAGGTTGTAGGTCATGCCCTCCACGGTCTTCGGATGGGCTTCCGGCTTGAACGAGTTGGCGTGACAGCCGCCACAACCGGGACGGTAGGCGGCAAATTGCCACGTCGCCTTGTCCGTGTTGGTGGTATGGCAGCCCGTGCAAGCCGGTGAGCCCCGATGCTCGCCCGGGTATTCCGCCGAGGTATGCGCGAACGTCACCGTCGACCAGTTCGGATAGTGATGGCACGTGGAGCAATCGAGCGATGTCGTCATGTGGTTGGCGACTTTGCCCGTGGCGGCGCCGCCGTTGTGGCAGCTCTGACAGTTGGCGACGAGTCCCGTGTGATTGAAGCGAGCAGGGCTCCACGACAGTGTGCCGTGGCAAGCGCCGCAATCCTGGGTGGTCGGCACGTGATTGCGAGGAGTGGTAGCAGCCCGGACGCCGGAGTGGCACGTGCGGCAGGTACTTCCGCCATTGACTCCGGCCCTGATCATCATATTGATGCTGTTGTGCTCAACGCGGACCGGCGTAAACGCGTTCGTCGTATGGCAGGCATCGCAGTTGTTGTCGCTGGCGATGTGGCCCGGGTTCTTGCCCATTGCCTTGACGCCGTTGTGACAGCTGAAGCAGGTGCCGCGCACCTGCAAGTGATCCATGTGAACGATGGGCAGGAAGTTGTATTGGGTGTGGCACGCCTCGCAGTTGTCCTGCGTGAGGATGTGTGTCACCGGGCGGGGAGTTGAGTTGACCCGCGTTCCCATCGTGTGACATCCCACGCAAGTGCGTGGTGTGCCTTTGAATACGCCCTGGAGATGGCAGTACTCGCACGACAGGTCGCGGTGGAATCCCCGCAGCTCATACCCGGTGGTCAAGTGGTCAAACTGGGTACGCTGGACGGCCGAAGCGTGCGGCATCAGGAATACGAACAAAAGCAGCCCCAGGGCCGCGAGCAGCGCGGCGCCCCGCGCCGGCAATCCGATTGTGAGCTTTCCCCGGACCATGAGTGCTGTCCCTTAGTTAGTCCGCGGGCGATTGAAGGTCGTGGTGTTGTGACACTGCTGACACTCCTTGCCGAAGCGTCCGGCGTGTATGTCGTTACCGGAATGACAGGTACCGCAGATCATCGAAGGCTTGACGACGTTCTGCGGCCTGATGTGGCAGTCGGCGCAACCGATCTTTGCGTGGGCACCCAACAGGGGGAAGCGGGTGTGGGTGGCATGATCGAAGTCCCACATCTTCCAGCCGTTCGGGTTGTGGCACTCAGCGCATTCCTTGCCCAACCCGCCATTGTGGACATCGTCCTTGGCGTGGCAGCCCCTGCATTCCTTGGGCGCGTCGTTGAATCGCTTGGAGGTATGACACTGGCCGCAGGTCACGACGACGTGCAGGCCCACGAGCGGGTACTTCGACTGGTCGTGATCGAAATTCACCTCGGTCCACTTGGTCGAGTTGTGGCACTGATCGCACTTCTTGCCCAACGTGCCGCCGTGCGGCTCGTCAGCCCGATGGCAATCCAGGCACTCGGTTCCCAGCTTCTGATCCTTGACCACGCCCGTATGACACACGTGGCAGTCCAGCTTGGCGTGGGCGCCTTCGAGGGCAAATTTGAAGCGCTGCAGGTGATCGAAATGGGTCACCTTCCAGGCATCACTGTTATGGCAGTCCGAGCACGTGGGCCCCAGCCGGCTGGCGTGCTTGTCATCCGACTTGTGGCACCCGACGCACTCCTTCGGTATCGGATCCTTCAAATTGCCGCTGCGATGGCAGTCGCCGCAACCGATGTGGGCGTGCCGGCCATTCAGCGCAAAGCCCGTCTCGCGCGCGTGATCGAATCTCTGCGAGGCCCAGTCCGCCGTCGAGTGACAGTTGGCGCACTGGGTGCCCTGGCTGCCCTTGTGAACGTCATCCGGCAAATGACAACCCACGCATTGCTTCGGGGTGCCTTTGTAGCGCTGCCCGGCGTGGCAGGCAGCGCAGGGGACTTCGCGATGCTTGTTGGTGAGCGGAAAGGCGGTCTTCTCGTGATCGAAGTGATTTTGTTGCCACACCTTCGTGTCGTGGCACACCGTGCAATCGGTCCCGAGCGCGCCGCGGTGAATATCGTCCTTGCGATGACAGTCGATGCAGGTCGAGAGCGTCTTGCGATACGGAGTATCAGGACGGTGGCAGCCGCTGCAGGCCACCGCCACGTGCGCATCTTTGAGGGGGAAATTGGTCAGGTCGTGCGTGAAGCCGGCCTGGTTGAGCTTGTTGATGTCGGCGTCACGACCCAGATGCTCGGTGTGGCAGCCCCGGCATTGACCGGTGGCGGCCTGTTGCATGCGGCCGTGATAGCGGGTCCTGGCGCTGATGTCAGCGGCGATGTCCTTGTGACATTCCAGGCACTGTGCAGTCTGGCGCTCGCGGTTGGCGCGGTCGTGGCAGTTGCTGCATTCGCCTTCGAGCTTGGCGTGGGCCTTCGAAACGGGCCCCGGCATGATGAGCTTCTCGATGCTGGCGGCGTGCGCGGCCGGGGCGAGCAGCGAGGCGAGCAACACAAACAACAGCGCCTTCGCCAGGGTCCTTGGGCCGAGCATGCCGTCTCGCCGCGGTCAGTACACGTGCACGGAGATCACATGCACGATGCCGGCGGCAATGAGCATGAGAAACAACGGCATGTGCAATACGTGCCATACGGAGAACAACTTCTCGTAAATCCGGAACTCAACTACCTCCCGTGTGACCTTCATCCTCCTCGTTACGTAGTCGAACGCGACGCGTTCGAATCGGTCGCTCTGTTTGGCGACTGCTTTGTGGCGTGCGGCTGTGACGCGGATGGCGGCCCGGACGTAGCGGCGAAGGCGCGAGCGGCCACTGGAGAAACGCATTGCAATGGCGGCGGGCGCGAACATCATGCCCACCGGATGCCACTCGGCAACGGCCAGCAGGCGGCGCTCCTCGTCCTCCAGCAGGTTTGCCAGCTCCGGCATCATCAGCAGCTTGGTGGAGCGCTCACGCAGCTCCGCAGCGTGCTCCTGCAACTCCGAGAGCGTGGCCTTGCGGCCGTACAGACCGTGGTGGATCTTCGAATAGAAATACCGGCCGAAGATGCCGCTGCCGGACACCGTCAACATGGAGAACAACGCGATGTTGCTGTTGGTGGCACCGAGGCTGAAGCCGCAATGAATCAATATGCACACGGGGCCGATGATCCCCATCATCATGTGTGTCTGGAACCAACCGGGCACGCTGCCGAGCCAGCGCAGCGAGCGGACCCGTTTGCGCACTGCATATAACAGCTGGCTGAGGATGAGCGTGCCGCCGACGATCCCGATCGCATAGCCCAGGCCGCTTTTCGGGCTCAGGTAATGGGCGACCGGCAGCTGCATGCCGACAATGAGCACCAGGGCCGCGCTTACGAAGATGACCTGTTCGGTGGAAAAGCGTGAGCGGGCCTGCTGCATGTGTCTTCAGCCAATTTCTCGATCAATGGAAATCTTAACGGGATGGCCGTCACGTGGATTCACACTGGTCACAGTTCCAACAAGATCGCCGGATTGCGGAAGTGCGTCGCCGTTTTTCGAGATGCGTGCCTCAATTTGCACAGCCTTCGCGTTGGAGAGGTTTCGCCCCGGGACCATCGCATTCGCGTCGTTGAGAGTGAAGGTCACAGGCCAGTGTTCTGCGCGCACCCGCAGGACGGCGAGCGGTGGGCCTGGGGCGTTCGGCTGCTTGGCGTAGATGAAGAGGGTGGCGCCGTTGGCTGCCAGGCGTGCGAGCCTGGAAGTGATTTCAACGGTGCCGGAGATTTCTGCATTACCTTGGGTCGCAGTCGACGGTATGTCGAGCGAGTCGGCCATATCTGATATCTGACTGGCTGATATCTGACCGGCTGATACCTGACTGGCGGCGATCTGATCGCCCGTGACCTGTGTTGGGGCGTCGGCGGCGGCTACAGGCGAAGCAGAAGCGATATGAGCCTTCGCGGCCTTTGCTTCCTCGGTTCGCCCCATGTACTCGTACGACTCCGCCAGGAGCTTCCAGTCGTTATCGGAGCCTCCCTGCGCGGCGAGGCGCGCCGCCAGTTTATTCGTGACGTCGTCCAAAGATCCGGCAGTTGCAGAAGGTTGACCCGCCGGCATCTGCTGCGATGACTGCGTGGCGGCCACTGCATGGGAGGAGGCGATGGAGTCCGGTGAGCCCAACAGGAAGTAAATCCCCAGGGCAACTCCCAGGAGCGCCAGGGCCGCTGCAATCGGCACGGCGAATGAGGGAATCGCGGAGCGGCCGGCGGCTCCTTCACTCAGTGCTGGACGTTCACGCAGCCAGGCGCGCACGGTCACCATTATGGCAACGGCGACCAGCGCACCGGCGAGAAACCAAAAAGAATCGCGGGGTGACATAAGCCTGTGAGTTAAGTTGCAGGAAAATCTACGGAACAGTTGTAACGTGTGTTGACGAAAGCGTCTACGCGTCGCGGTTCGCAGACGTGCATGAAATGCGAATCAGTTCACACTAACTTCCACCCGAGCTGTCTGTGTGAACAGACGTCTATGCCGTGATGATTTGAAAGGGTAGTTTGTGCCAGCGAAGCGCATGTGCCGTACACCAAGAAATGTGATCTGCGTCAATGAGTGCCTGGTGGGTCGTCTATCTCATTCCTCTGTTGCTCGTGTGGTCCTGGCAAGTTGCCAGGCGCCGCACAATCGCGACCAAAGGCCGCGAAGCACACGTGCAGGCACAGCGTGCCGGGCTCAACGAGCCCGTCTCGCTCCATCCCATAATCAACGCATCCCTATGTGTTGGATGCAGTGAGTGCGTCAAGGCCTGTCCGGAGAAGGAATCCGACGTCCTGGGGATGGTTGATGGCAAGGCGGAGCTGATCAACGCGGGCGATTGCATCGGTCACGGGGCCTGTCGGACCTCCTGTCCGGTCGGTGCGATCTCCCTGGTGTTCGGTACCGCGAAGCGCGGGATCGACATTCCCGTGCTCACACCTGAATTTGAGACCAACGTCCCAGGTATTTTTGTGGCGGGCGAGCTGGGGGGCATGGGCCTCATTCGCAACGCGCTCGTGCAGGGAACGGAGGCGGTTGAAGCCATTGCGCGTCACAGGCAGCGACGCCAGGGCATGGTGGATGTCGTGATTGTTGGCGCGGGGCCGGCCGGCTTCGCTGCATCGCTCACCGCGATGTCACTCGGCCTCAAGTACGTCACGCTCGAGCAGGAATCTCTCGGCGGCTGCGTGTTTCAATATCCGCGCGCCAAGCTCGTCATGACCTCACCGGTTGAGGTCCCGATCATCGGCAAGCTGAAAATCACCCAGACGTCGAAGGAAGAACTGCTGGAGTTCTGGCAGAACGTCGAGCGCAAGACCGGCGTGGCCATCAGGTACAAGGAGCGGGTCGAGAGCATCACCCCGCGCGGCGGCGGTTTCCTGATTCGTACGAGCAAGGCTCAATACGCTGCATCGTCCGTGCTGTTGGCCATCGGGCGCCGCGGCACCCCTCGCAAATTAGGCGTTCCCGGCGAGGAGCTCTCCAAGGTGGTGTATCGAATGATCGATCCCGAACAGTATTCGGGGCAGCGTGTTCTCGTCGTTGGCGGAGGCGACAGCGCCTTGGAGGCCGCGAGCAGCATTGCCGAGTCGACAAACGCAAAGGTGGCGTTGTCATACCGCGGCGAAGCGTTCACGCGGGCGAAGGCACGTAATCGCGAGCGACTCGAGTCCGCCCGGAAAACCGGCCGGTTGCACATTGTGATGCGATCGCAGGTGCGGCAGATTGCGCAGGACGCGGTTGTTGTCGAGCAGAGCGGCAAGCTCATGCGAATCCCCAACGAAGTGGTCATCGTTGCCGCGGGCGGAATCGTGCCAACCGACTTCCTCAAGAACGTGGGCGTGCAGGTCCAGACGAAGTACGGCACTGCATGAAATCATTTCAGGCATGTTGGCAGCGACTGGCGTTCGCGGCAGTCGTGTCAGGTTGTGTGACGCAGGTCGCGGCGCAGAGCGGTGTTGCCGCGGCGGCCGACCCTTTGCAGAACGAGGCGGCGCCCATGCCGAGTCCGGCGGCGACGCCGGATCAGCAAGCGGTACCGGGTGAGTCTGCCGTGGCCGCGCCGCCCGCGCCAGTGGCTGGGGCTGTGGCGCCAACACCGTCGCCGTCGGCCGCGTCGGCACCTGTGGTAACAACATCGCAAGACACGGTCACTCCCAAACCTCACAAATCCTTCCGCAGTCGCGTCGGCGAACTGACGGCAAAAATAACGCCCTGGCACGGGAAGTCGGCGGCGGCCAAGGAGCCGCGTCAACCGAAGTCCAAGACCGTCATGCGCCACAAGCCCGACAGCGCGCCGTCGGCAGAAGCGAAGGCTTCTTTGCGCACGAAACAATTCGCGGCCGCCATGCAGGAACTTCGGACAGCCGCCGAACACGGCGACGTTGAATCCGAATACCTGCTAGGCCTCGTGTACGCGAGCGGCGTTGCCCCTGAAGTGTCACTGACTGAAGCACGCCGATGGCTGGAAGCGGCTGCGGGCAAATCAAACCCTGAGGCCGCGCTGGCCCTCTCGGGTCTGTTGGCAGACGGCTCGGAGCAGGATCGCGCCGCTGCCGAGGAGTGGTTGGCCCGCGCGGCGAGCGAAGGTCAGCCCACCGCCATAAAGCTGAAGGCTGCCCATTCACTGCCGATGGCGCCGTCGCGCGATGCCCGTGGGGACGCTGCTCTCGCCCGCGAGCTGTTGGTCTGGGCAATTCGTCACGGCGATGAAAAGACGCTGGACGCGTTCATCAAGGTTGCCGGCGTTGAGAATGCGGACGAGTTTGGCCGCACACCGCTGCAGTACGCGGTGATGAGTGGTTCCGAAGTGGCCGTGCAACATTTACTTGCAGCAGGCGCCGACACAGGGCACGCGGATCACTTTGGTGTTACCCCTTTGATGCTAGCCGCGGAAGCCGAAAGCGACGCCATCCTGGACGAGTTGATGAAAGCCGGCACTGACATCAACAAAAAAGACAGCGTGGGTGACACGGCGCTGTTCTATGCCGCCCGCGTCGGCCGAACCGACCACACCCAACGCCTGATAGCCGCAGGCGCAACGTTCGATCAGTCGAACGCAGATGGCTGGACCGTCCTCGATGTCGCCTCGAAAGCAGGCCACCCCGAAACGGCGCTGGCGCTCAAGAAAGCAGGCGCCTCGGGGCATCTGAAGGCATCTGTGATGCGAGAGGGTGGAGGCGTTGATCCCACTCGCGGCGGCGAACTCTATGAAGGCTGGCCGCCGATCGCGATCGCCGCGAGCCGGAACGACGCACGACTGGTTTCGGATCTTCTGGCGGGTGGCGCGCGTGCGGACGAGCCGACGCCTCACCGCGATACACCGCTGTTGGTGGCTGCGAAGTATCGGGCGGCGGCGGTGATTGCGCCGTTGCTGAAGGCGGGTGCGAATCCTGCGCACTTCGACGAGAGTGGTGAAACGGCTCTGGGATATGCCGCTGCGCACAGTGAGCTCGAAGTACTGGATGCGTTGCTGCATAAGGGCGTGTCGCCCGACACTCGTGGTCACACGGAAGAGCCCGCGGTATTGCGAGCAACTCGTGTGCACGACGATACGGCCGTCAAACATCTCATTGACGCAGGCGCGAATGTGAACCTTCAAGCGGCGAACGGGACGTCCGCCTTGATGGTTGCCGCCGGGACGTCGGATTCGAAGATGTTGGAGCTGTTGCTTACGTCTGGCGCCCATGTGGAGCTCCAGGACAAGACCGGACGCGATGCCCTCTGGTTTGCCGCCGATAGCGGCACTGAGGAGATAGTCGACCGTCTGCTCGCCGCCGGCGCACCGGTTGATTCCAATCGAAAACAGCAATCGCCGCTCTTCGCAACGGTGCATGCCGGACGACCCGGAATGCTCGAGCACTTGATCCGCAAGGGCCTCTCGCCAAACGCCAAAGGCACGTCCGGCGATACGCCCATCATTTCCGCTGCTGCACGTGGTGACGCGGCGTTGGTGAGCGTTCTCGTAGGAGGGGGGGCGACGATAGATGAGCAGAACAACGCGGGTAACACGGCGTTGATTGTTGCGATCCGCGAAGGACACACGAACGTGTGCAAAGTGCTGCTCAAGGGCGGGGCGAATGCGAGAGTGCGCAACAAGGATCGTATCGATGCGCTCGATACGGCCAAGCGGCGGAACATGCAGGAGATCGTGGCGCTGCTAGACGCGCACTAGGTAGGAGCCAGGCTCCTAAGGTTACTTGTTCGGTCCGAATTCCAAGTGCACCTTCAGGTGCGCTTGTGAGGGCAACCCGTCTACGAAACGGGGATCGTATTTCCACTTCCGAACAGCGGCCAACGCCGACTTTTCGAACATCTCCGGTGGGGTCGCCTGGAGGACTGAGACGTCCTCGACGACGCCGTGTGTAGAGACTGTCAGCTCTAGGTCAACCCAGCCTGCAATGCCGTCTTTCTTCGCCGCGGACGGGTAGTCCGGGTTAACACGACGGATCAGTTTGGCTTCCTGGATCACAGGCGGCGGCTCGCCAGAGCCACGGTGCGTGGACGAAGACGATGGAGCCGACGTGTGCAGTACCTCCGCCGCGGCGGGCGATGCCGACGCTGCTGCTGTGCCAGCCGCAGCCATGCCGGCTGCAGCCGTACCGGGCCCCGACGCGTTGGACGCCGCCGCCGCTACGGTCGACGCGCCACCGGGCGCTGCTGACCCGGGCGCCGACGGTTCTGATGTCATTGCGGATGTTGCTGCGCCAGTCGCGTGCGTGCCAGAGGCAACGTCGGCGGACGAGTGAGCGGCATCGGCGGCATGCTGAGTATCGGTTGAGGCAGCGCTAGCCCGCGAGAACCCAACTGGCGTCTCCGGCGGAAGCGCAGGCTCTCCCTGCGACGACACATCCGCGGCTGGCGACGAAGTAGACGAGGTGGTACCGGCGGTGCCGGACCTAGCGCTCAACGCCGTACCCGACGCGGCACCCGAACTCGATTTGGCCCCCGACGAGGCCGTGCCAGACGAACCTGCGCTTGATGACGCCAACGCAGATCCAGGGTCAGCCTTCGAAGGCGACCCCGGTGAGGTAGTCGCAGACTTCCCATTCT
Organism: Gammaproteobacteria bacterium; assembly: GCA_034668025.1. Taxonomy (GTDB): domain Bacteria; phylum Pseudomonadota; class Gammaproteobacteria; order Steroidobacterales; family Steroidobacteraceae; genus 13-2-20CM-66-19. Next base: position 41,508 of record JAXDQF010000456.1, read on the forward strand.
TCTTAGACCCGCCGCGGCCCGAAGCATTGGCAGCGCCACCCTTCGCCGTATTATCAGCACGGGCAGTCAACAACCCCTCAAAGAACCCCAATCGCGGATGCGACGGCGACAGTTGCCTCAACTTATCAACGTCAGACCGCGCGGTCTTGAAATCGTCGGCCTTGAAAGCGGCCTCGGTTTGCGCAATGAGATCCGTGACTTCCTGTGGATACTCAGGAGCATGAGCGACCGCTGGCGGTGCAGGTCGCGGAGTGTCGCTCTTCGAGCCGAAGATTTTGACGCCAAGGAACACGACAGCGAGTGCGACGGCCAGGCCGCCGCCGATCATCACCGCGAGCCGCTTGGTATCGAATTCTTCCGTGGTCGATTCGTAGTTGGAACGAGCAGCCCGGGCCATTGCCGCCGCTTCGGCGAATGCATCTCCACCCGATCGTCTGCCAGACGACTCCTGTGGCGGTTCCAAAGGTGGGATCCGCTCTAATGGCGGCGTCCGTTCCAGTGGAGGAAACCTTACGGGCGGGGCTTTGTTGGTGGCACCCCGAGAGCGACCGGGCCGCGGTGCCCCGGCAGAAGAAGCTGGTCCGCGCCGCGGGCCTATCGTTCCTGAACCGGCAAATGTCGGAGCGGCATCAACACCGCGCGACAATGACGCGGCACCTCGCGCTCCCGACGACCGATCTGAGTTTGAGCGTCGGGCGCTCGGTGCTGAACCGGCCGAGCCCGAGCCGTTGGTTGAGGCGCCTCTGCCGCTCGACGCACCGGAGGCGGGACGCGCCGTCGGTACACCCGCTACGCCGTTGCTACGAGGACGTTGCGCAGGCGTTGGACGTGATTGAGGCGCCGATACACCTCGGCTAGAACCGCGTCTTCCTCCAGAAGCAGCCTGTGCTTGCTCCATGGGCGCAGCGCGGGCCGAGGGTCGTGGCGCTGGAAAGTCTCCCGACGCCTCAGACTCGAGCGACTCGTCGAATTCCATCGGCTCCGTGACCTGGGGTTCCTCAGCAGGCGTTTCGCTACTCAACTCGATTTGTTGAATATCGGAAGTATCGGCGTCGGCAAGTTGAGCGGCGTCAGCGAGCGCAAGCGTTGCGATCAGCCGCTCCGGGTCGATAGGGTAGGTGAGAGTTTGAAACAACTCGAACGGGCCCAACCGCCCGCGCAGCAGTTGTAACCGCTGCCGATCCGCCGCGAAGATGCGCAGAACGGAGGGCCACTTCTTGGAAATCTGGCCCAGCAGCTCGAGTCCGGAACCGTCCTCGAGCCGCTCGGTGGCCACGATGACTTCGAACGCATTCGAGCGCAGCAGATCGAGGCAGTCGCCTTTGTTCGTAACGCAGTCGACGGCATACAGATCCCGGAGCGATCGGGTGATCGCCAGATTGCTGGCGGAATCCTGGTCTACGACGAGCACACGCATGCTGTCGACGTTACCGGCGGAGGCCCGATAGCGGCTCAGCGGCAGGTCACGGTTTCCATATTCTGGCCGAATACACAGTGTAGTCGCGGGCACACAGAATTTCCGTCTGGTGCGCCGCTCAATGGACACGGCGTGCATGGGTCACATTTGGCACGCTGCCCAATCTGCGGAGCACACGTGCAAGCTGCTCGAGGTCAGTGACCGATACGGTCACGAGTACGTGAGCTGTGCCCGCTTCCCGGTCCGTCGTGGTGGTCATAGCCTCGATGCTCAGTCGTTCGAGCGCCAAGACGTCCGTCACATCTCTCACGAGCCCGCGGCGATCGAGGGCGTTGACTGAGATTTCTACGACGAGTCCCTCACCGGCATCGGAGGTCCATTCAACCTGAAGCACTCGCTCGGGCTTCAACGCGCGCATTCGCGTAAGACTGGGACATTCGCTGCGATGTATCGTGACGCCGCGTCCCAACGTTACGTAACCGGCAATAGACTGCGGCCGTAGCGGCGCGCAGCACCGTGCCAACGTCGTTGGCAAGTCACCAACACCTTCTATTTCGACCGGTGAGGCACTGACAGCCTTGCGCGCCCGCGGGCGAGTGATCGGCTTGTCTGGTCGAGGCGGCTCCACAACGGGCTGCGTGGCCGCATGATCAGGTTGTTCAGCCTCCTGTTTGCGGAACCAGGCACGGACTTTGGTCCTACTGTGAGGGGATCCCAGATACCCTTGCTCGGGGGCGAGCCAGTCGCGGCTCGGGGCTTCCTGCTTGCCTGCGATGATCTCGACGACCTCGCCATTTTTCAGCCTGTAGGTGAGCGGCACGATCCGCCCGTTGACCTTGGCACCTTTACAGCGATGGCCCAGTGAGGTGTGGATCTGGTATGCGAAGTCGAGCGGTGTTGCTCCACGTGGCAAATCTATAACTTCGCCCTTGGGTGTGAGCGCGTAGACGCGGTCCTCGAACAGCTCGGTGCGCATGCGCTCGAGAAAGTCGCGGTCGCTCTGATCCGTGGAGGTGTCCTGCGGCTCGAGTAACTTTCGGACCCACTCAATTTTGCGTTCGTACTGCGAGTTTCGGGCGCCGCCTTCTTTGTACGTCCAGTGTGCCGCCACGCCCAGCTCGGCGTGCTCATGCATCTCCCGGGTCCGAATCTGCACCTCGACACTCTTGCCCCCGGGACCGATCACCGCGGTGTGAATGGACCGATAGAAGTTGCCCTTGGGTGTGGCGATGTAGTCGTCAAACTCGCCTGGTATGTAATGCCACAACCCATGCACGACCCCGAGCGCCGCGTAGCATTCGGGAACCGAGCTCACCACGACGCGAACGGCTCGCACATCAAACAGTTGGTCAAACGCAAGCTGCTTGCGCTGCATCTTTCTGTAGATGCTGTACATGTGCTTGGGGCGCCCGTAGACCTCGGCAGTGATGCCCGCTTTGCGTAGTTCCGTTTGCAGGCTCGCGCACAACTCTTCGATATAACGCTCGCGGTCGGCACGGCGTTCGTTGAGGACCGCCGCGATATGGCGGTATTCATCCGAGTCGAGGTATCTGAACGCGAGGTCTTCCAGCTCCCATTTGAGTTGCCAGACGCCGAGGCGATTTGCCAACGGCGCGAATACAGCGCGCGCTTCGACTGCGAGACGCTCGCGTTCTTCAGCCGGCAGGTCCCGCGCATGCCGCAGCCCAACCAACTGCTCGGCCAATCGTGCGAGCACGAGTCGCGGGTCGCTCACGACAGCCAAAAGCATTTTGCGCAGCGTCTCTGCTTGTCGCGAATCGAGCCCTTGGACGGGAGACCAATCGCGCGGCAGCCCCAACTCGCCCAGGCGAACGAGCGCCAGCGCAATTTCCGCTACGGGGGAACCCACCAGGCGGGCGAGTTTCTCCGGCGTGATACCGGGCAGACCCACCGCGGGTTTCGCAAGAACCGCTGTCGCCAGCACCGGGTCGTCCGTCAGTGCGCCCATGACCTCGGCGGCCTCGGCACCGAGGGCCAGCCTGTCATGCGGAATCAGAGTCGCTGCCTCGATGGCGGTCCGGGCGAGCGCTATCGATTCACGAATGGCCGGCGGACAGAGTTGAATGGTCTCCATGGGTCTATTGGAAAAATGGCCTATGGGTTAGCCTTCCGGCGCCATCTTTCAGACATCGGCTGCGTTTCCGGCGGCTACGCGCCCCGGGCAAAAGGCGTGACTTTTGCCGCCTGCGTTGACGGGTGCTATGGCGTGTCGCCACACCCGGTTTGCAGCTATCATACCTGCCTGTTTTTCTTGGCGGCGCCGAAGCTTAGCTGCCTGA
>JAXDQF010000457.1:0-8502 GCA_034668025.1 Gammaproteobacteria bacterium
CGCTTCAGCTCATCCTTCGCGTTTTGTGTGGACGTGGCGATGCTGACTCTGGGCGGGTACCTGAAAAAGAAGGAAAATCTCTCCGCCCGGCTCGGCGACATACTCTCCTGCATGTACCTGGCCTCCATGGTGCTGAAACACCATGAAAACCAGGGCCGACCGAGCGAAGACCTGCCGATCGTCGAGTGGGCCTGCCGTAATCTGCTGTATCACGCACAAGAGCAGATGCACGGCTTCCTGCGCAACTTCCCGAATCGCTTCCTCGCGGGAGCCATGCGCTTTTTTGTTTTTCCGCGGGGCCGCACCTACTCCGCGCCCGATGACCGGCTGGGACGCAGGGTCGCCGACCTGGTAACCAACGCAACCGCGGCTCGCGATCGGCTGTGCCACCAGATCTACTGGACGTTGGAACCGACGAATCCGCTGGGACTGCTGCAGGAAGCACTGTTGCTCGCGCAGAGCGTCGAGCCGATCGAGAAGCGCATTCGGGTCGAAGGCGTCAAGACGGGCAAAGTCACGGCCCTGGACCTGCCTGGACAGATCCAACAGGCGGTTGCCGCAGGGATCATCTCGGAAACGGAAGGGGCTGCGCTGCGCGAGTACGATCGCAAGGTGATTGATCTCATCAGCGTCGACGACTTCGCCCAACACGAGTTGGGCACGAAAGCTGAACCGGTCCCGCAGGCGCCTGCACCGGCACTATCCAGTATTCATGTTGCCTGAACAGACGGGGCCGGTTTCCAACGCCCCGCCACCAGCCGAGCGCACTGTCACTTACTTATCTCATCGGCGCGGCACTCACACTTGCTTTGATCGTAACCTACAGCGTTTACATGCTTTGAGTAACCGTGTCGCCCGCCGCCAACACTGTGTTCCCAACCGGGCTGCTGACACGGTGATAAGCTTGGATTGCGGCCAACCATTGGCCACAAACCCCTCGATTATGGAGAGATTTGCTATGCGTATGTTTGTAGTCACCGCCGCGCTCGCACTGGCGGCCACCGCCGCCTGGGCCCAGGACCGTACGCCCTCGCCGGCGGATGCACAGGTTTACATCATCAGCCCGAAGGACGGCGCCAAGGTTTCCAGCCCGGTCACCGTGCAGTTCGGTTTGAAGGGCATGGGGATTGCGCCCGCGGGCGTGAAGTTGGAGAACACCGGCCACCACCACCTGTTGATTGACACGGACGCGCCGGCTGATCTCAACGCGCCGCTGCCGGCTTCCGACAAGGTTGTGCACTTCGGCAAGGGACAGACCGAGACCACCGTGAAACTGACACCCGGGAAGCACACACTGCAGCTGCTGCTCGGCGACGCCGGTCACGTGCCTCACAACCCACCCGTGATCTCGAAGAAGATCACCATAACAGTCACACAATAACGCCCAATTTTGTGTGGCGAGGTCGTCGCGCTGTTCTTCATGTTGACATGGATGCGTTCTATGCATCTGTTGAACAGCGCGACAACCCCGAAACCGCAGGCTTTCCTCTCATCGTCGGCGGCATCGATGGCCGCGGAGTCGTAGCCGCCGCCAGTTACGAAGTCAGACAATTCGGCGTCCACTCGGCCATGCCCATGAGCACGGCATTGCGCCTGTGCCCACACGCCATCTGCGTTCGCCCTCGGATGGCGCGCTACAAAGAAGTCTCGGGGCAGGTATTCGCAATCTTTCACGAGGTGACGCCGCTGGTTCAGGGACTTTCCCTGGACGAGGCCTTCCTCGACGTCACCGACAGCGTGGCCCTGCTGGGGGATGAGGTAACAATTGCAAAGTGGATCAAGAACCGAATCCTCGAAACAACGAGTCTGACCGCGTCCGTTGGGGTGGCGCCCAACAAGCTGGTGGCCAAGATTGCCTCTGATCTTGCCAAGCCGGACGGGCTGACGGTCGTAACCCCCGATCGGGTCCATGCGGTGCTCGACCCATTGTCGGTGCGACGGTTGCCGGGACTCGGCCGCAAGACCGGGGCCAAGGTCGAGGCGCGCGGAATTCAAACTTTTGCGCAGCTGCGTTCGGCGCCGGATTCCGTGCTTTGGCCGTTGTTCGGCCGATACACCCAACGGATACGGGACCGGGCAGCCGGTATCGACGACCGGCCGGTCCACCCCGACCTGGAAGAGAAATCCATCAGTGCCGAGGACACATTCGAGCGGGACCTCGGCGACCCGAATGCCTTGCGAGCGCAACTGTCCCAGCTGGCCGATCGGGCTTGCGAGCGGCTGCGAAAAAAGGAGCTGATGACGCGGTGCATCGGCATCAAGATCAGGCGGGCCGACTTCTCCACTTTCACCCGCAGAAGAGTCGTCGCGCCGCCGACACACGATGGGCGTACTATCGCTAAAGTAGCGAACGAGCTGCTGACACGCTGGCTGACGGAGAATCCAGGGGAGAAACTTCGGCTGCTGGGGGTGGTCTTGAGTGACCTCAGCGCTGCATCTCAGCTCGGCCTGTTCGACGACACGCCTGGCACCAAGAGCCGTCTGGATGCTGCCCTGGACGAGGCCCGGGCGCGGTTCGGAAGTCGAGCGCTACGGCGTGGAAATACGATCAAGTAACATTCGCCCATGTATCTCTCTTTTTTCGGCCTGAACGAGAAGCCGTTCGCGATCACGCCTGATCCGCGCTATTTGTATTTGAGCGAGCGCCACGCTGAGGCCCTGGCTCATCTGCTCTACGGCATCAATGAGGCAGGCGGTTTCGTGCAGCTGACCGGCGAGGTGGGTACCGGCAAGACGACAATCGTCCGCTCACTGCTGGCACAGACGCCCAAGAACGCCGAGATCGCGCTCATCCTCAACCCGAAGATGACCGCTCCCGAGTTCCTGCTGACGATCTGCGAGGAATTGGGCATTGGTGTTCCGGACTCAGCCACGGAAAGCCTCAAGGATCTCGTCGATATTCTCAGTGGCTATCTTTTGCGCGCTCACGCTGGCGGCCGTCGCGTCGTGGTCGTTGTGGACGAGGCGCAAAATCTCGCGCCCACAGTGCTCGAGCAGGTGCGCCTCCTGACCAACCTCGAAACCAACACGCGCAAGCTCCTGCAGATCATCCTCATCGGTCAACCCGAGCTACGTGAGCTCCTTGGCCGTAACGAGCTACGGCAGTTGGCTCAACGCATTACCGGCCGTTATCACCTCAACCCGCTGACCACCGCGGAAACGGCGGCGTACGTGCGACATCGCCTACGCGTAGCCGGAGCCACCAGCGATATCTTTTCTCCGGCAGCGCTCGCTGAAGTGCATCGGTTAGCCGTCGGCGTCCCGCGCGTCATCAACGTTGTCTGCGACCGCGCGCTTCTTGGCGCCTACTCGATGGATCGCCATCGGGTGACCTCGAACCTTGTTCGAAACGCAGCCTCTGAGGTCTTCGGTAAACGCTTCGCGCCGCACTGGTTACCGTGGCTAGGAACGGCGGCCGCGGCGGGCCTGTTGGCGATCACATCCGTTCTCTTGTGGAATTTCAGACCCTGGAACTCCGGGTCGCACGCGGTAGCAGCTACCCCCACACACGTTGAGCCAAAAAAGGTCGCAATGACTGCGCCGCCTGCAGCGATGCCGTTGACGCCCGTGGTGGCACAGTCGCCCTCGCTCCCTACCAAGGCGGCTCTCTCAGGCCACGAGTTGACCGATCTGCTGGCCAAACACGCCAATGAGACCGACACCGACAGCGCGTTTTCCAAGCTGTTCGGCATCTGGAGGATCCAGTACGTACCCGCCGGTGTGGATCCGTGCAGCCAAGCCTCCAACCAGGGCCTGGAATGCCTGAATCAGCGAGGCTCCTTCGGACAGTTACGACTGTACAATCGACCAGCGATCCTGATGCTCAACGACAACGCCGGCGCCAGCCATCAGGTGGTACTGACGGCTTTAGACGACGACCACGCCACGGTGCAGTTGGGGGGAAGCAGCCACGATGTCAGTATTGGTGAGCTGTCACGTTACTGGTTCGGCGATTTCGTTATGTTGTGGCGTCCGGGTACCAGCCAGGTAAAGTCTCTGGCACAGGGCATGCGAGGCGATGATGTACGCTGGCTCCGCCAGAGCCTGCAGCGAGTGGAGGGTGAACACAGTGACGGGCCGGTGAGCGACGTGTTCGATGCAGATCTCAGCAAGCTAGTGCGCGATTTCCAACGCCAGCACCGTCTCACGGTGGACGGGATCGCGGGCGTACAGACGCAAATCGTGCTTGCCAGCGCAGTGGCACCGCCGGACTCGCCGTTCCTGTACCTGGCCGACGCACACGGCAGTTAAACGATGTCATTCATTCTCGACGCACTCAAGAAATCCGAGACCGACCGCCAGCGGCAAACCGGGCCCGCCCTGTTTGAAGTCAAGGTAGCACCGCCGAAGGCGCGTTTTCCGGTGTGGGCCGTTGCCATCGTGGCGCTACTCGTCATCAACATGGTCATCGTAGGCTGGTTGCTGCTACGGCGCTCATCACGGGGCGACGAAACGACCGCGCAAAATGCGCCGCCTGTTGCCACGAGCCAAACAGCACCAACACCAACTCCCAATAGTGGTACGTGGTCGCCGTCAGCCGCAAACATCCCGCCACCGACAGCCAACACACCGCCCAACACTGCCGCGAACCCCGATGCCTCTTCGAACAATGGCACGCCGCTGAGGTATGCGCCGCCGCCGACTGAGCCGGCAAGCGCCCCACAAACCTCAGCCATTTCACGCGCGCCTGCTGAGGGATCCAGCCAGCCGCCCGTGCACCTGCCCGATCGAGATCAGAACGAACCCACACTCGCCGGCGCTCCAAAGGATTCCGGGGCTGATCCGGGCGGGGCCAATGCCGATGATTACGCGCCGGCAACCGATCCAGGCGCGTCGATATTCAAAGGTCACGTGAAGCGCGGCACCGAGAGCGGGCTGATGTTGTATCAGGACCTGGCGGTGGCGAACGGTGCCAATTTGCCGGAATTACGCCTCGATCTCCACGTGTATGCCGCGAACCCGCAGGATCGGTTTGCGCTCATCAACATGCGCAAAATGCATGAGGGCGACACACTCAAAGACGGTGTTCGAGTCGAAGCCATCACGCCTGACGGCGTCGTTATGTCACACAACGGCACGAAGTTCCTGCTACCGCGAGAGTAACGCTTCGGATCAACGGTCGGAACCGTGCGGCCTGGTCATTCGGCAATGAACCAATGGCGGTCCACCTGCTCCAGGCTGAACGTCTGAAATGGAAGTCCCTGACCGGTCAGGTCGTAGACGGCACGCTGGCTTTCGTTTTCGTAGTGCGGCTCCAGGCCGCTAACAATATGTAGAGTCGACAGGAGCAGTTGCCGCGTGCCCATGCCGTTCTGACAGCTGGTCACCAAGGCTTCCAGGGCCTTCTTCCCCGTGACCCGGCGGAAGTTGGGACTCATCTGCTTACTGTAGTACTCGTCGCACTTGCCCTCGCTGAGCGACTTTTCCGCGGCGTTTAGCAATTCCACAATCGCCGGAAGCGTAGTTGTCGTCCCGACGCCAACGGCCGCTGACTGGTGAGGAGCCACTGCAATACGCCGCCCTTCAATGAGGTCGTCGATCTGCGCCTCGATCTCGCTCGGTAACGTCGCCTTCCAATCCTTTCCGTAAGGTCGAAGGGTCACGACGCTCACGACCTGAATCTTCCCGTGGTCCCTGGGTTGCCTACCACGAACCACCACATGGACGTGATCACCCTTGTCGGGGATAGCCGCTAGGCCCTCTACCTCGGTGTACTCCCGGCCCGTCAGGTAAATCTTGTAGGCAAGGGTCGCGTAGAAACCCGTATTTGTGAGGCGCTCGATGTCATCCAGCGGCATTCCCTGACCGAATAGTCTGGATCGGACGGTGCTATCGCCTCGTTTGGCCTCGTCCCGCAGGAGCGCCAATATTCGAAGCCTCAGGGCCTGCAATTCGTCAGGGTGAATCGAGAGGGCCACCGCCTGGGGATCGCCGCTGGCGACGGCCGAGAGGAACTCCAGGACAGCGGTTCTTTGCCCGCTCGAAACTTTCTCAGCCACAGGAGCAGCGAGAACAGGGAGCCAGACCAAGGCCGCAAGCAGCCACAGGGACGCACCAGAATGACGCATTTTGAGCATGCCGGCCCAACCTTCCCGGGGGTCGAAGGATAGCGCACCGGAACTCAACGCCACCTTCATTCGCGCCGATGGAAGATATTGATGGGATTCACAGAAATCGTCCGTCGCAGGCGACAAATGTCCAACGCCTGCGTCATCGTCATTCCGCCTGCGAACGGCTTTACGTCCGCGGGAACCTTGAACTTTCCGAGCTAGCCCACTGTGCAAAATTTCGCGGGAACGCCAATCGTGAGCGATATGCCACGTGAGCGGGTACCGACCGGCGAGAGCCTGGTCGTGTTGACCCGTGATGAGGCGTTGGTCGAGACCCTGAAGGTCCTCGGCTCTGAGCACAACATCGTGACCGTCGATGCCGAATCCGACCTGGCAGGCGAGCTCGTGGGCAGACAAATGGGCGTGGCGATCATTGATGCCGCCGCGTCCACCGCGGTCGAGCGGTTGACTGAGAAACTCAAGTCGCAGTTCCCCGACCTGGTGCTCATCGTTGCCGGGCGGCTGGATGATCAAAGTGCACTGGCCCCTCAAATTACCAACGGGACGGTCTACCGTTTTCTGCACAAGCCGGTTTCCGAGCAGCGGGTAAAGTTGTTTGTCGATGCCGCATGGCGCAGACACGGCGAAGAGCTGTCAGGTGCTGCAGATCCGCTGGCTTCGACCGGCGTGATCGCCGACGATCGGGTTCCTCTGCCGCGCAACATGCTTCTCATCGGCGGCGCCGTGTTGGTTGCGCTGGTGATCGGGGGCGGTTGGTTCATGACACGCAAGCCGTCCCCGGAGCCTGTTTCGAAGACAACAGCGACGGCCGAGCGGGACGAACAATTCGAGTCGCTGCTGAGGCGAGCTGACACGGCCGTGGCGGCCGGTGCGCTCGTCGCCCCTCCCGGCCAGAACGCCGCAGATCTCTACAAACAGGCGCTTCACCGCAATGGCAGCGATCCCCGGCCCGCTGCCGGCATCGAGAAGGTGATCGACAAGCTGTTGTCGGCGGCGGAGGATCAACTCGGCGCCCAACATCTGGACGAAGCCCAGAAGCTCACCGACCAGGCCCGCACCCTCGAGCCGGATCACGTCCGCGTTGCCTTCCTGAGCACGCAGATCGGCAAAGAGCGCGAGCGTTCGGTGTTGAACCAGGCGCGCCAGGCCGCCTCGAGCGGCAACATCGAGCAGGCCATCGCCGTACTCGACGGCGCCAGCGCCAACAACGAAGGCAAGCACTCACCACTGGTTGCCGAGGCACGCCAGGAGCTGGAGCAGAAGAAGCTGGACGATCGGGTGGGCGAGTATCTGACCCAGGCGGCGGATCGCCTTCGCAATGGACAGCTGGTGGAACCGGCCCAGGATAATGCGCGCTTTTTTATTGAGTCGGCGCGGGCTGTTGCGCCGGATGAGCCGGAAGTGCGGCAAGCTCAAAAGCAGCTCGAAGAGCGGTTGGTAGCGGAGGTCCGCAAGGCCCTGGAAGCCGGGAATGCGGAAGTTGCGCAGCGTTGGATAGATGCCGCCGCCGACTCCGGCGTGAGCCACGATGAGATCACGGCGATGACCCGGGATGCGCAGCGGGTTCAGACGAGTGCCAAGGCAGATGCCATGGCGCGACTGACGCTGCTCTTCAACCAGCGGCTGACACAAAGTAAGGTCATCGACCCGCCGTCGGACAGCGCGAAATTCTACCTCGCGCAGTTGGTGCAATCTGACGCGACGCATCCGTCGACGGTGTTGGCTCGGCAGGCGTTGGCGAGTCGAACACTGGACGAAGCAAAAGCCGCGGTTCGCCGCCAGGATTTTGTTGGAGCGCGCCGCTGGCTCGCCGAGACACATGATGCAGGCACTGATGATGCAAGCATCAGTGCCGTCGAACATGACATGACAACGGTACAGGACGCCACGAAGCGCGCCACTGAGATCGTGGCCGCCGGGAACCTGGAGCTGGCCAGATATGTGCCGCCCACATTTCCGCTCTCCGCACGCGAGCGCGGCATGAGTGGCTGGGTTGATGTGCAGTTTGTTGTGAAGCCGGATGGTTTGGTTTCCGATGTGATTATCACGGGTGCAGAGCCGGTGGGCCTGTTTGAGCAGGCCGCCGTCGATGCTGTCAAAAAGTGGCGCTACAAGCCCGTGGAGCGCGACGGACACGCAGTCGATCAGCGTGCGCGTTTACGGATGAAATTCGCACTGGATAAATAATGGCCAAGACGATGCCTGCCCGGTTGCTCGTGGTTGACCAGGACACTCGCTATGGCGAGTGGCTGAAACATCACTTGGGCGTCCTCTGTCCGGAATCCCCGGTCAGCGTTCTGCAGCTCACCGACTTCGAACGTTGGAGTGAGGAGCTGTCGGGGCGGGATTGTGACGTGTTGATGTTGGCGGCCTCATTTGGATCCAGCCCGGAGGATCCGCAGGCCCAGGGTCTCGAGTTGTTGCGACAGTT
>JAXDQF010000458.1:0-8565 GCA_034668025.1 Gammaproteobacteria bacterium
CGATTTGATCAACCGGGATGACAACCAGTTGGCCGGATTCCTTCACGCGCACTGTGAAGGTCTTGGCCTGGGGATCGGAGGCCACGACCTCGAGACGATCGTTACGGTCCAGGGCGTCTTTCGCCCAGGCCATCTGATCCTGCCCCATGCCGAGTTTGGAGCACGCGGTGAGTAACAGCCCGGCGGCAATCAGCGCCGCGGATTTAACAATAGAATTCACAATAGTTGGCATTCTGTTTCTCCGCTGACACCGGGTCCCCCGCAGGGGGACCCGATGGTTCAGACACTGCGGTAGAACATAGCACGCCGCTCAATCATTGATCAGCACAGCCAGTCGCGTGGCGGTGAAGGTGTTCGCCGTACTGTCATATTGTCCAGTCGCCGCGAGGTCGACGACTGTTGCGGTCGGGGTGAGATCCGCGGCGAGCGCCGTGATGAAGGCCGCGAACGTATTGAAGTTCTCGGTCTTGTACTTTCCACGGTGACCGATGGCGAACACTTCGTTTGTAGCGGTCGCGTCGGCCGTGATTGTTGGTGCGGTCGCCAGCGATGTCAGATCGATGGTCTGCGGACCCATCTGGATGAAGTGCAGTTTGTCCACTCCCGCCAGGTCGAGTTGCAATGACGTGCTGGTCGCAGTGAGACCCGTAAACGCCGTGGCTGACCCTCGCTGTGCCCAGTCGATTACCAGAGCTTCAGGTACACCCGAGAAGTTGACGAGCGTCTGCGCGGTGAAATTGGGTGGCGATTTGCCAAATGGCGTCACAAATCCGATCACGCGCGCGGGAGCCTTCACAGCCAGTCCAGTCTGGGTGAGCAGACCCGTATCAATCACATAAGACATCGGGTTCGCATCCATAGCGGTGCTCGTTCCCGTGCCTGCGAAGTTGAATGCACTCACCGGCAGCCCATCTAGGGACTGCAGATTGACCGTCATACTCCCGGCAGCCAGAGCCGTCACCACGCCCCAGGCTGGCGTCATATCCAGACGCACTGAGCCGGCACTCGCATCCAGGGTCTTGTTGCTGCCATCGCTGCCGCTCATGCCGGAGCCGCTGTTGGAACCGCTCGTCGAGCTCGCCGTACCGAAGGCATCAATGTGCTGGCCCACGGAGATGTCGGTGATCGTGAACGTTCCCATCGTGCCCTGTTCCGTCACAGCAGTTCCATCAGCCACCGTAACTGTCACGTCGTGATGCTCAGACTCGAAGTCGCCATCACGCATCCACAGGGTTGCGCGACGCAGGGTCAGCGTGTTGGCGGTCCGCGCGATCACCGTTCCCGAGACCTGGTCCTTGGAGGGATTCTCCAGACTCGTGCCGGCCAGCACCGTGGTGGCCGTGAAGGTCTGAGTATCCGTCTGCAGCGTTCCAAACGCCGCCACCATGGTATTCGCTGGCAGAGCAGCAAGCGCCGCGAGACCCGCGGCCCCCACCAGGGCCGTGCCGTTGACCTGATAGGTCGTCGCCATGCCGACGCCAACCGTCACCTGCCCATTGGTCTTGGTCTGGTCATGAAACGGTTGCACGTTCAGCACGAAATCGTTCGCGGTCGTGCTGGCGCTCGCGAATTGACCACGCACCCGCACCTGTTTGTTGTCCGAAGGCACGACTGTTGCCACCAGTGTCGGCGACACTGTTACCGTCGAGGCCGTCAGATCGACGGTGTTTGAGGCCGCGAGATTGAAGTCGAAAGCGAGACGTCCCGTGCGCCCTTTCGTGATCATCAGGTGATGGGCGTTGTCCAACTTGACGGACACGGTGACGGGGGCGGCCAGCGCGGCGCCATTGGCATCAACAGGCTTCAACGCAACAGCCGCTCCAGTGCCATCGTCCGCCGTGATATTCGCGCCGGTGTAATCCAGCGTCAGCGTGGCGCCCACATATTCGGCGGCGGGAATCTGTCCCGCACTGATCACTTCGGTCAGGTCTACGAGCTGCGCAAAGTCGACTTTAGTCACTGACGGCAGCGTCTCAACCGTGGCACCGGCCGCTGTCTGCAGCTGCAGTGATGTCAGGTTGACGGTGTAACTGAGGAAATCGCCCTTGGCGTCGGTCATCGTGACGATGGAGGGCCCGCAACTGGATGAGCCACAGGCGGTCGGGGTGCCGGACGTATTGGACGCACTCCCCATACTGCCGCCCATATCGTCACCGCAGCCTGCCAACAGCAGCACCCCACAGGTCGCGAGACCTGCCAGCGAGCCGCGCAGTGTTTTCGATCCGAGCATGGTTTTGATCTCCGAACGAGGGTGTCTCGTGGCGCAAACGGTAAGCCTTCGGAGGGGTTGACGCCGAGCGAAAAAGCGTCTCCCAACAACGACAAAACACCCTTAGGAACAACAACCTGCGTCAGGTTAGACGTATGTTGAATTCTGTCGCAGATGCGTGTTGGGTAGTTGCGACAGCCGGCGGTGGCGAAACTTGACGGCGCCTTAACGCACGCTTAACGAACCACTCAACGAGCCGCAGGCTGCGCGCCCCGGGCATTCTTTCGCCAAAAAAAAACCCGGCCGAAGCCGGGTTTCAATAATGCGCGGAATAGGGGGTCTTGTTCCGCGTCTTTCGGGGTTGCGCCGCACTTAGGGGGCGCGGCAGCAACCCTTAACCGTCATGAGTATCTTATCGATGTTGTGTTACAGATTCGATATCCCTTTTGGGGGGGACCTACATGTCCATTCCGCCCATGCCGCCCGGCGGCATTCCGCCATGGCTGTGCTCCTCATCCTTCGGAGCCTCGGCAATCATCACCTCTGTCGTCAGCAACAGGCCGGAAACAGACGCTGCGTTCTGCAACGCGAGGCGTGTGACCTTGGTCGGGTCCAGGATGCCCGCTTCGAGCATGTCACCGAACTCTCCCGTAGCCGCGTTGTAGCCGAACGAACCCTTGCCTTCCTTGACGCGGTTGAGGATCACAGCGGGATCTTCACCAGCGTTGTCGACGATCTGACGCAGCGGCTCCTCGATGGCGCGCTTGAGAATCGCAATGCCGACCTGTTGGTCTTCATTGGAACCCTCGAGTTTCTCGAGACCCTTCTGCGCACGGATCAGTGCAACACCGCCGCCCGGTACCACGCCTTCTTCAACGGCCGCACGGGTTGCGTGCAGCGCGTCTTCGACGCGAGCCTTCTTTTCCTTCATCTCGATCTCGGTGGCAGCGCCGACCTTGATCACGGCAACACCGCCGGAGAGCTTTGCAACACGCTCCTGCAGCTTTTCCTTGTCGTAGTCGGAGGTGGCTTCTTCAGCCTGCCCGCGGATCGAGTCGATGCGCGCCTTGATGTCGGCCGCCTTGCCGGCGCCGTCGATGATGGTGGTGTTTTCTTTCTCAACCACGATCTTCTTGGCATCGCCCAGGTCGTTCAGAGTCGCCTTCTCGAGCGACAGACCCACTTCGTCGGAAATGACCGTGCCGCCCGTGAGGACTGCGATGTCCTGCAACATGGCCTTGCGGCGGTCACCGAAGCCGGGGGCCTTCACCGCCGACACCTTGAGGATGCCGCGGATGTTGTTCACGACCAAGGTCGCGAGCGCCTCGCCTTCCACGTCCTCCGCAATGACCAGCAGCGGACGGCCGGCCTTCGCTACGCCCTCGAGGAGGGGCAGCATTTCGCGGATGTTGGAGATCTTCTTGTCGGCCAGCAGGATCAGCGGCTTTTCGAGCTCCGCCGTCTGGTTCTGCGGGTTGTTGATGAAGTACGGCGACAGATAGCCGCGGTCGAACTGCATGCCCTCGACCACTTCCAGCTCATTGTCGAGGCCCGAGCCTTCCTCAACCGTAATCACGCCTTCCTTGCCAACCTTCTCCATCGCATCGGCGATGGTCTTGCCGATCGACTCATCGGAGTTCGCCGAGATCGTGCCGACCTGGGCAATGGCCTTGGAGTCCTTGCACGGCTTGGAGAGCTTGCGCAGCTCCTCGACGGCAGCGATCACGGCCTTGTCGATACCCCGCTTGATGTCCATCGGGTTGCGACCGGAAGCGACGGCCTTCAGGCCCTCGCGGATGATGGCCTGCGACAGCACCGTAGCGGTGGTCGTGCCGTCACCGGCCTCGTCGGAGGTGTTGGAAGCAACTTCCTTCACCATCTGCGCGCCCATGTTCTCGAACTTGTCCTTCAGCTCGATTTCCTTCGCGACCGACACGCCATCCTTGGTGATGGTGGGGGCGCCGAAGCTCTTCTCGAGCACCGCGTTGCGGCCTTTAGGACCTAATGTTGCCTTGACGGCATTGGCGAGGACGTTCACGCCTTTGAACATGCGCTGGCGTGCGTCGTCGCTGAATCGGACTTCTTTAGCTGCCATTGTCGTGATCCTTCAGTTACTTGGATTCAATCACGGCCATAACATCTTCCTCTCGCATCACAACGAGCTCTTCCCCGTCCACTCGGACTTCGGTGCCGCTGTACTTGCCGAAAAGGATCTTGTCGCCGATCTTGACGTCGAGGGGACGGACCTGGCCGTCCTCGAGAATCTTGCCTTTGCCGACCGCTACGATCTTTCCCTGAACCGGCTTTTCGGCCGCGGTATCGGGAATGAGAATGCCGCCCGGAGAGGTCTTTTCCTCTTCCAGACGTTTCACGATGACGCGGTCATGAAGAGGACGTATCTTCATGGATGTCGCTCCTTTAGAAGCTGATGATTTAGTTGGAAAAATAGACACCCAGGAGCTTGTTAGCACTCTCCATGGGTGGCTGCTAATGATAGTGGGTGGACGTGTAATTTCAAGCACGGCGCGAAGTTTTTTCTACAGCCTGCGGTCAAACCGCTGGCGGCCTGCGTGGCCACCTACGAAAATCAGCCTCATGAACACGACCGCCATGACCCTCAATACCCGGTGCAGAACCCTGTTTGCAGGGGCGTTTTTGCTGGTGGCTGCAGTTTCGGCCGCGTCCTCCCGGGCCACAGTGAGTGTGCCCGCCAGCGCCGACTCCAAGGCGCCGACCGGCATCGCTGCCGCGCTGCACGCGGCCCAGCAGAAGTCGGGCGAGCCGGATTTCCTCTCTCCGGATGAGGCATTTCGCTTCAGTGCCCTGGCGGACGGACCGGACTCGATTCGGCTGATCTGGGGTGTCACTGACGGGTACTACCTCTACCGCGCGCGCATCAAGGCTTCCAGCGACGGCACCCAGGCAAAGCTGGGCGAGCTCACCCTGCCCACCGGTGAGACGAAGATGGATGAGTACTTCGGTAAGCAGGAGGTCTATCACCACGATGTGGTGGGCTCGATTTCGGTTGCCCGATCCAGCTCGGGCGACCTGGCGGTGCCCTTGAAGGTCACATATCAAGGCTGCGCAAGCGCGGGGCTGTGCTATCCGCCCATCACGAAGGTTGTGAATGTGGTGCTGCCGTCACCCGGCGGCGGGGCGACGCACACCGGCGGCGGCTCGGGCGCCACGGCCGGTGCCGCCACGGGCGCCGCAGCGTCGGCTGCCGGCGCGGACACTGTAGCCGCCGGCACCGGCGCCTTCGTCTCCGAGCAGGACAAGCTCGCCATCCTCATCCGCGACGGGAACCTGGCCGCCGTGCTGGCTACCTTCTTCGGCATTGGCTTGCTGCTCTCCCTGACCCCCTGCGTACTGCCGATGATCCCGATCCTGTCGGGAATCATCGTCGGCCAGGGCGGCAAAGTGACCCCCGGCCGTGGCTTCTCGCTTGCGTTCACATACGCGCAAGGAATGGCGCTGACATACGCGGCAGCCGGTGCGATATTCGTACTTGTCTTCAAACAGGCACCGCAGGCGTTCTTCCAACAGCCCTGGATCATCATGCTGTTTGTGGCGCTCTTCGTGGCATTGGCGTTCGCCATGTTTGGGGCGTACACCCTCCAAATGCCGAGCGCGTTACAGACGCGCCTGACAGACGTCAGCAATCAGCAGAAATCGGGCAGCTATGTTGGCTGCTTCGTTATGGGCGCGCTGTCTGCCCTGGTAGTGACCGCATGCGTCGCGCCCGCACTCATTGCGGCGCTGTCAGTAATCAGCCAAACCGGCAAAATCGCCCGCGGAGCAGCCGCGCTCTATGTCACCGGATTGGGAATGGGCGTTCCACTGCTTCTTGTCGGTGCCTCGGCCGGGTCGCTCCTCCCGAAGGTCGGACCGTGGATGGACACGGTGAAGTCGCTTTTTGGCGTGTTGTTTCTCGCCCTGGCCATCTATTTCCTGCAGCCATTGATTTCCGCGCCGGTGGGGATGCTGTTGTGGTCAGCATTGGCCGTCATCGCCGGTTTTTGGATATTCGCGCTCAAGGCTCGTGACGGGGGTCCTGCCCCGGCCGCCATCCGCGCCGCCGGACTGCTGGCCCTCGTGTACGGCATCATCCTTCTTATAGGAGTGGCCGCCGGCAGCAACGATCCGCTACAACCGCTGAGCACTCTGCGCGCCAGCAATGGCAGCAGCCCTGCCGCTGCTACGAAAGAATCGGCGCTTGCGTTCGAAACGATTAAGTCGCTGGACGATCTCAACAAGCGGGTCGCTGCAGCGACTGCCGCCGGGCGCCCGGTGATGCTCGACTTCTACGCCGACTGGTGTACGTCGTGTAAAGAGATGGAGCGGTACACCTTCAGTGACAAGACTGTACAGGCCGCCCTTTCCAACGCAGTACTGCTACATGCGGACGTGACAAAGAACGACGCGGTGGATCAGGAGCTGCTGCAACACTTCGGCATCTTCGGGCCCCCGACCATAGCCTTCTACGGCCCCGACGGCGAAGAACGCCGTAACTTCCGCGTCGTCGGATACATGAAAGCCGCCGAATTCGCCTCCCTCGCGAGCCGCGCTTTCAGACCGAACCTGAGTGCGTCCAGCGCTGCACTCCCCGGTTCGACGTGAGAGACGGCCTCCGCGTCCCCCTTGCCGTCGCAATCATCTGTATAGGAGGCGCGGCAGGTTTCTTTGCCGCCCACCTCGCCCGTGTCGCGCGTACGCAAGGGGTAGTCGACACATCGCCAACGCCACCCCCCGCGGCAGTCACTGAACAGTCCCAGGATGACGGCGGCACCACTGCGCCACGCCCGATTCCAACACAGCTACCCAACATCTCGCTGGCCGATCCGGGCGGAGTCAAGCATGCGCTGTCCGAGTGGAAAGGTCGCCCCCTGCTGATCAATTTCTGGGCAACCTGGTGCGCCCCCTGCCGCCGGGAAATCCCCCTTCTGAAGACCCTCCGCCACGAGCGCGCCGCCGACGGAGTCGAAATCGTCGGCATCGCCGTCGACTTCCGCGATGCTGTGCAGCACTACGCACGGGAGATGAGCATCGATTATCCTGTGCTGGTCGGTGAGCAGGACGGTCTCGACGCAATTGCCGCCTTCGGCATGGACACGGTCTTTCCGTTTACGGTGTTTGCCGACCGCCAGGGACGGATCGTGACCCTCAAAGTGGGGGAACTGCATGCGGATGAGGCTCACTTCATTCTGGATCGGGTGAAGGGGATCGACTCCGGACGGATCGACCTGGCGGTGGCCAAGAAAGAGATCGCCGACGGCATTGCCGCACTGGCAACCGAGCGTGCGAAACGTGACGAAGCGGCCGAGGAGACTAAAGCCTCACCGTCGAGTTAGCAGGTCAGATAGACGAAAATAGCTTCCTGAAGTATCCATATCGCCGCGAATTGGGTTACATTCGCCGCCGTTTCCGGCCGCTGCAACAATTCAATGGCGCGAGTGCTGCTTCTCAACGGACCTAATCTGAACCTGCTCGGCAGTCGTGAGCCCGGGGTCTACGGAGCGGACACCCTCGAGTCGATCGAACAGCGCGCCGCGGAGCTGGCCCGCGAAGCCGGCCACGAACTGGTGGCCTTCCAGAGCAACGCCGAAGCCGAGCTGATCGGCCGCATTCACGGTGCAGCGGCGGCCGGCATCAGTTTCCTGATTTTCAACCCGGGCGCGTTTACGCACACGAGCATCGCCTTGCGCGATGCACTGCTCGGGGTGCGCCTGCCGTTCATAGAGGTACACCTGTCGAACACGAAGGCGCGCGAAGCGTTCCGTCACCACTCTTACTTTTCAGACATTGCGGTCGGTGTGATCACCGGTCTGGGCGCGTTCGGTTACGAGCTGGCGGTGCGAGCCGCCGTGCGGCAGCTGGCCAAACCGTCCTGACCTGATTCGCCCGACAACCCATTCGAGACAAATCGCCAAGGGGAGCGTTCCCGAGCATGGATATCCGAAAGATCAAAAAACTGATCGAGCTGCTGGAGGAATCCGGCATTGCAGAGATCGAAATCAAGGAAGGCGAGGAAGCGCTGCGCATCAGTCGCATGCCCACCGGTGTGGCCGCTACTCATCACCCGTTGCCGCCCATGGCCATGCCGCTGGCAGCTCCCCTGGCTGCACCGGCCCAGGCCGTAGCGCCACGCCCGGCGGAGGTCGCCGCAGCCAAGGCGAAAGCCAACGAGCACGTCATCACTGCACCGATGGTCGGCACGTTCTACGGCGCACCCTCGCCCGGCGCCAAGCCGTTCATTGAGATCGGCGACGAGATCAAGGTAGGACAGGTGCTGTGCATCATCGAGGCCATGAAGATGATGAACCAGATCGAGTCCGACAAGGCCGGCCGCGTGACCT
>JAXDQF010000459.1:0-9550 GCA_034668025.1 Gammaproteobacteria bacterium
GAGCGCGCCTGGAGATCATGACCCCGGATCGTTCGTTTGCTCCAGAGGTCATGGCCATGAATCTCGTGCCGTACATGCGCTCGTTGCAAGCGTTGGAGGTGACATTCACTGTTACATTCCGGCTGGAACGAGTGGAGCGTGATGGCGCCAACCTGCGCGCCACTGTTGGCAGCGACTACGGCGGTGTGCGCAAAGAGCGCCGGGTCGATCAGGTCGTCGTCAACCATGGCACACTGCCCAATGATGAGCTGTACTTTGCACTGCAGGAGCGATCGAGCAACCGCGGAGCCATTTCGTACCGAAAGATGCTCGCGGGTGCTCGCCAGGGCGGTGCCGATGCGCCGGGATTTGAGCTATACCGGATAGGCGATGCCGTTTCGTCCCGTAATACTCACGCGGCCATCTATGATGCGCTGCGATTAGTTAAAGACCTCTAGGTTAGATCGCGTGGGATGCGTTGCGTCCAACTCGTCGCCCACGCTACCGGTTGCGGCGGTAGATGAGATCTCCGTATTTCTCCCACTTCTGAGTGCCGGTGGGCGCTACGTATTCGAGATTGCGAACCGTGCCGTCCGCGTGCTTTTCATAGATGATCTTCAGATCGCGTCCGCGGGAAGGCACGATCGAGGTGAATACCAGCGAGCCGTGCTCGTCGGGGGCACCGCGCAGCGCTATCGCACCCCACTGATTGTCCGCCCACAGCTGCAGCCAGCGCTCGCCATCGAACCGATTGACGCCGATTCCCGCGAGCCGGTAACCCACGCCTTCGCGGCGGTACAGGTCGGTTATGAAGGTTAGA
This sequence comes from Gammaproteobacteria bacterium, assembly GCA_034668025.1. Taxonomy (GTDB): domain Bacteria; phylum Pseudomonadota; class Gammaproteobacteria; order Steroidobacterales; family Steroidobacteraceae; genus 13-2-20CM-66-19. The sequence continues at coordinate 800 of JAXDQF010000459.1, forward strand.
TTCTGTTGGATGATGCAGCCTTCTGAATGTTTCTCGATATGGTCCACCGCGACCAGCTGGTTGTTGTTCGAGGCATCGAACACCTGCCAGTCGCCCACCCAGTAGTCAAATTGGTGGTGTTGCGGCGTATCGCAGGGCTGTTTCGACGTTGCGGGCGGCGCCGCCGAGGCACACAGCGTTGCGCAAATGAGCAGGGCGGCCATCAGCCGGCGAAGGATTTGGGTGTGCACGATATTCCTCGGGATGCTTCCAATGAGTGCAATGACGCAGGGTACGCTCCACCGTGGCCCAATCCATGGATGAGGCCATGGTTTGTGGCCGAACTCCTAGCAAATCGACGATGCCAGCAAAGCCCCGGTACAAAGGCTCCGCGTAAGGTAGGCCTGTCCGCGCGCATACAGCGGATCGACAATAACAGCCCCTGGGGAAGAGTTCATGCGAGCCGAGCCGAACGAGCGCACGAAGTCTGTTGGCATCCACCGCACCATACAACCTGCCGCTACAACGGTGAGTGCGGCGGTTTTTCTGATCATGTACGGCCTGCCGCACAGCGCTCAGGCGGAGGAAACCGATACATCGAGCAACACCCTGCAGGAAGTCACTGTTACCGCCAACCGCCGTGAACAGACGTTGGAGCAGGTTCCCTACAGCATGTCCGTTGTCAGCGCCGATCAGATTGCGCGTACGGGCGTTACAGACATCGCGTCGCTGAGCTCGCAGGTACCTGGATTGAGCCTGTATGACTACGGCGCCCGGGCCGCCGGCGCCACTGCGCCCATTATTCGTGGCATCAACGCAACGGGGCAGCCGACGCGCGCTTTCCGTACGTTTGAGCAGGATCCGGTGGGGACCTATATCGGCAATTCACCGATCGATGGCTACTTCCAGCTCGACGATCTCAAGCAGGTTGAAGTATTGCGCGGCCCGCAGGGCACCCTGTACGGCGCGGGCGCATTGGGCGGCGCGCTGCGGCTCATTCCAAACTCTCCCGAGTTGGGCAAATTCTCAGGTACGGTTGAGGGCAGCGGCGGACGAGTCGCCCATTCCGACGGAACCAGTTACAAGGTCGACGGCGTGGTCAACGTCCCGGTGGGCGACACAATCGCGTTTCGTGTCTCCGCCAAATACGCCTACGATCCGGGGTTCATTGACGCCTACGGACTTTTTCAGCGCAGCAGCAACTCGGTCTCCGGCGTTCCGCTGCTGGCCAATCCATCCGATCCCGTCAACAGTCCGCCCATCTACGGCAGCAAGCCGGACTGGAACTATCAGCGCACGTTCACCGGCCGCGCCAGTGTGCTTTGGAAACCTGTCGATGGATTTTCGGTGGAGGCCGCCGTCATGCATTCCGAAGTGCGCGGCGACGGGGGTCCCTTCGTCAATCCGACGTTTGCCGGCGGTGTCTCGCCATTCGATCCCGCCAGCACGTTGCCCGCCGGAGGCCGTTACCAAGAGTTCTCGCAGGTCGATCAGCCGTTCTCCAGGTACAGCACTCTCGCCAGTCTGGACGTGAGTTATGACGCCGGGTTCGCTACGGTGTCGTCCACGACCTCCTATCACAAGACTTCAGGCCAGCTGCTCGAGGATGGGTCGTACAATCTCGCCGGAGTTGGCGGTGGCGCCTACCTGTCGTACTACGGCGGCAGCCCGGTCAGCCCGCGCTTCGTCTACGACCAGACGTTCGCGGATGCCGCGCACACCTTCACCGAGGAAGTCCGCCTGGTCTCCAACCCGGGGCCGGACAAGCTGTTTGATTACACGCTCGGCCTGTTTTACGAACGGCAGACTCGCGAAGGCGACTGGACGATCGCCAATCCGGGCGTGGCGGAGCGCTCCGTGGCCCAAGGGTGCACGGATGCGGTGTTCGATGGCTCAGTTCCCCCGGCCTGCCTGGTCACCAGCGGCCCGCATGATGTGACCTTCATTCAGGATGACGTGCAGAATTTCCAGGACAAGTCGATCTTCGGCGAGCTGACCTATCATTTCCTGCCCCATGCGCAGATCACCGCCGGTGCGCGCTATTTCAAACAGCAGTTCACCGACTCGCAGCTGTACCAGGACTTTGCCTTTCCCACGCTGATTCCGGCCGAACCGCATCACTCGCCGGCGTCCAAGGCGACCTACAAGCTCAATCCGTCGTACGAGTACGCCGACCACCAATACGTCTACGCGCTTTGGTCACAGGGCTTCCGCCGCGGCGGTGCCAACTCCGTGCCACTTACGGGCATTTTCCAGGAAAGCCCGCAACTTGCCTCCTATGCGCCGGACAAGACCAACAACTACGAGGCGGGACTCAAGGGTCGCTTCTCTAACGGGATCCGATACACGTTCGCCGTGTTCGATATCAAGTGGGACAACCCGCAGATTTCCTCCAGCCTGCCCTCCGGCAACCTGGCCGTGTACAACGCCAAGAAGGCTGATTCCAGGGGCTTCGAGCTGGACACGAGCGGTCCGATCGCGCTCGGCTTCGGTTATGCGCTCGGGTTCTCCTATGTCGACGCCAAGCTGACCGAAGATTTCTCCCTGCCGGCCAACAACGGCCACGGGGTGATTGTCGATGGACTGATTTCCGGCAAATCGGGTCAACAACTCCCCGGCAGTCCGAAAACGAGCGCCAGTGCGACACTGACCTACGACACACCGCTCGTCCCGGGTTACGACCTCAGCGTTCTGCTGAACGGCAGCTATCACAGCGTCATCCTGTTGAATCTAACCAACAGCCTCGGCACTACTGCCGTGCAGAAGTCCTCGACCTATGAGGTCTTCAATCTGTCCACCACCGTCAACCACGGCCCGTACCATCTCACGGCCTACGCTACCAACCTGTTTGATCGCCAGGAGATCCTGGCACCGCCGATCCAGCCCGACCAGGTCAACAACCTGACCAACGACTTCCTGGTCAACCGGCCACGGGAGATCGGGTTGCGAGCCGCCTACACGTTCTGACACCCCGGCCTCGAGCCGGTGGGAGTCAGCGTCAAGTACAATATTTTGCCCTGGAGAACCCGGGCTCCGCGCGGCCCTGACGCGCCAAAGGCGCCGTGCATGAGCGCAGCCGGCAAAAACCACGCTTTTTGCCGGCGGGCGACGGACCCGGGCTCCGCGCGGCCAGTGCCGCGCCAAATGAACTAGGGCAGAGGCTTCTTGACGTACTCTTTGTACGCCGCAGCAAAGGCTTCCACGAACGTGTGGGGCAGATGATCGGCCGGCATCTCGATCAGATTCCGGTAGAAGGTTGTGAACAGCTCCCAGTACTGCGCCTTGTCCGCCGAGCGTGCTTTGCCGCGTCGCGCGGCACGCTCGAAGCGGGCTTCGAGCTCGGCCGGGTCCAATCGATCCAGGAACTCCACGAACGCCGTCCGAGTGGCTTTCGCAGCCGCAACCTCGTGAGTCTTGCCTTCAGCGATCGCCTCCCGCAGCCAGCCAACCGCGTCCAGCCGGCGGCTTTCGTGCTGCGCGAACAGGTCGATCACGAGGTCCTCGACAGTCGAGCGAGCCAGGGACGGGCGCGGGTCGTCCGGCTCAGTCGGAAGGTCAATGCGGAACCGGTTACGCGTGTCGTTTCGCGATCGGTCGAGTTCCTTGAGTCCCACGAGCGCTTCTCGGAACAACTGCCCGGCGAGGTGCAGCAGTCGGGTCTGGGCGTCTGGCGGCAGCCGCTCGACCTCTACGCCGGCCCCGCGGCAGAACGCTTGCAGGCCGCTGTGCACGTCGTAGAGAGCTGGCGCGCTGGTGCCGTTCTTTGGGTCGCGTGCGGCAGCTTTGGCGAGCCGTGCAATGCGCCGATCAATCGCTTCCTCCTCGGCGGAGGGCGTGATCGTCGGTACGGGGGGTGTCGGAGCAGAGGTCGCTGGGGGCGCTGCCACCACGGGTGCCGCGACCGGTGCGGCAACAGCTCGTGCGGGCGCCGGCATGGGAATCTGTGCGATCGCTTGACCGTAAGCGTTGACGGGATGGAAGGTCGGGTTCGGCGAGGTGTCCGGGACGAGCAGGTCGTCGAGATTCAGCATCGCCCCGAGGTCGGTCTGTGCGCTGGCGCGACCCAGCGTCCGCAACCCGTGAATGCTGGTGGGTACTTGACCTGCGCCCGTATCGGCCTTGGAAGAGGGCTGCTCAGCGTCGGTGTCGACGGACGCCACGATGTGGTAGTCGCCCATCCGGATGATGTCGCCGGTGGTCAGCTTGTGGCCCATCGGGTGGGCCTTCGCAAGCGGCCGCTCATCGTCATTGATGAAGACGCCGTTGGTGCTCAGATCCTCGAGGAAAAAATGCCCGTCGCGATATTCCACGCGAGCGTGATGAGCGGAGACGTAGCGCAAAGGATCCGGCAGAACCCAATCGTTATCCGCCGAACGGCCGATGCTCCCGCCGTCTACGGTAAATACGATACTGCTGCGATCCCCAAGCAAGCGTCTATGATCACTGACGATACGCAACCGAAGCGTCATGTTTCCCGGACCGGATCTGCGGTCAATGTAAGGCCAACCGTTCCGTCCGCACGCCTTGCCTTTCTTGGGGACCCTGGCCCGGCGCGAGCGGACATATAATGCCACCTTCAAATTAGCAGCGACCCCCACCCCAGCCCATGGCAATCAGTCACATTTTCCGCATTATGTTCGTGAATCAAGGCAAGGTTTACGAGATCTACGCGCGCCGCGTCAGTCACGGCGAGCTGTTCGGTTTTATCGAGGTCGAGGACATCATTTTCGGCGAGCGCGCCACTGTGGTCGTCGACCCGGCCGAGGAACGCATCAAGGGCGAATTCGACGGCGTCAAACGAACCTATCTGCCCCTGCACTCCATCCTGCGGATCGACGAGGTCAAGAAGCAGGGCGTCAGCAAAATCACGGCCCTCGAAGGAGGCGGCGCGAACGTGTCGCAGTTTCCCGTGCCCATGTATTCGGTACCGCCACCGGACAAAAAGTAGCCTACTGATCCACTCATGCTCCAGCTTCCCGGCGCTCGTGCGCTTTCAGCATTCCGCATCGCAAAACTCCTCGCCCGGCTCACCCTGCTCGAGCCGGTTGTCAGGTCTCTCGACGCGCGGTTCATCCACTTTGTAGACACGGCCCGTCCCCTGGAATCGGCCGAGCGGCAGATCCTGCAGCGCCTGTTGACCTACGGCCCCCGATCCGACGGAGCCGAAAGCGAGGCTGCTGACTCGGACGGCGAGCGGTTGTTGATCGTTCCCCGCGAGGGAACGATTTCGCCCTGGTCCAGCAAGGCCACAGACATCGCGCACGTCTGCGGTCTCACCGCCATTCGCCGTATCGAGCGCGGGATCGAATATCGTTTACCGGATACGCAGCCGCTGGGCCCGGAACGGCTGGCAGCGCTCGCACCCGTGTTGTTCGATCGAATGACCGAGATGGTGTTGTTCAACCCGGAGCACGCGCAGCGCCTGTTCGGACATGCCGCGCCGAAACCCCTGGTCCGGATCAATCGCGACACGCTCGAGTCGGCCAATCGCGAGCTGGGACTTGCGCTGTCGGCGGACGAGATCAGCTACCTGGTCGGCAACTTCCAACGCCTGGGCCGCCAGCCGACTGATGTTGAGTTGATGATGTTTGCGCAGGCCAACTCCGAGCATTGCCGCCACAAGATCTTCAACGCCGATTGGATCATCGACGGCCGCAAGCGCGACGAGTCGCTGTTTGCCATGATCCGCTACACGCATGCACGCAGTCCGCACGGCGTTCTCTCGGCATACCGCGACAACGCGGCCGTGATCGAAGGCAACCGGGGCACACGTTATTTTCCGAATCCGCGCACGGGCATCTATGGCGGTGTGGAAGAGCCGATCGACATTCTGATGAAGGTCGAGACTCACAACCATCCAACCGCCATCTCGCCATTCCCGGGTGCGTCGACGGGCTCCGGGGGAGAAATTCGGGACGAGGGCGCCACGGGTCGCGGCGCCAAACCCAAGGCGGGCCTCACCGGCTTTTCGGTCTCCAACCTGCGCATTCCCGGCTACGAGCGACCGTGGGAGGCGGAATTCGGCAAGCCCGAGCGCATCGCTTCGGCACTCGACATCATGATTGAAGGGCCCATCGGGGCCGCTTCCTTCAACAACGAGTTCGGGCGCCCCGCCATCAGCGGTTACTTCCGGACTTTCGAGCAACACGTGCAGGGTGAGGATCCCGGTCGCGTACGCGGCTATCACAAGCCCATCATGATCGCGGGTGGTCTGGGTAACGTTCGCCGGCCGGATGTTGAGAAGGGCGAAGTTCCTGTTGGTGCGAAGATTGTTGTCCTGGGCGGCCCCGCCATGCTCATCGGACTGGGCGGTGGCGCCGCCTCGTCGGTGGGAAGTGGCGCCTCGAGCGCTGATCTGGACTTCGCCTCCGTACAGCGCGGCAACGCCGAAATCCAACGGCGTGCGCAGGAAGTGATCGACAGCTGTTGGGCGCTGGGCAAAGACAACCCCATCGTGTTGATTCACGACGTGGGCGCCGGAGGTCTGTCCAACGCGATACCGGAAGCGGTCGCACACAGCAACCGGGGTGCCCGGGTTGATCTGCGAGCCATTCAGAGCGCCGAACCGGGTATGTCACCGATGGAGATCTGGTGCAACGAAGCCCAGGAGCGCTACGTCCTGGCCATCGAATCCGCTTCGGTACCGCTGTTTACCGAGATCGCCGGCAGAGAGCGCTGTCCTGTCGCTGTCGTTGGCGAGATCGACGGGACGGGCCGGCTGGTCGTGAACGATCCGTTGTTTCACAACGATCCAGTCGATATGCCTATCGAAGTGCTCCTCGGGAAAGCGCCGCGCATGACGCGCGACGTCCGCACCGTCGAGCCGCCACGGCAGCCTTTCGACACGAGTCAGCTGGACTTGCGCGATACCGCCTATCGCGTGTTGCGCCTCCCGGCTGTAGCAGACAAGACATTCCTCATCACCATCGGCGATCGCACCGTCGGTGGCCTGATCAGCCGTGATCAACTCGTGGGCCCCTGGCAGGTGCCCGTGAGCGATGTGGCCGTCACACTGACCGACCACTATGGACACGCAGGCGAGGCGATGGCGATGGGTGAGCGAACACCCGTGGCGGTGTTGAATGCGCCTGCCTCCGGGCGCCTGGCAGTCGCCGAAGCCATTACCAACATCCTGGCCGCGGACATTGATTCCCTGTCGCAGGTACGCTTGTCGGCCAACTGGATGGCGGCTTGCGGTGAGCCCGGAGAGGATGCATCCCTGTATGCGACCGTTCAGGCTGTGGGCAAGGAGCTGTGCCCCGCGCTCGGCATCGCCATTCCCGTCGGCAAAGACTCTTTGTCCATGCGAACGACCTGGGGCGACAAGAGCGTCGTCGCGCCGGTATCGCTGATCATCTCTGCTTTCGCGCCGGTCAAAGACGTGCGCAAGACACTGACTCCGGCCCTGGTCGCGGGCTCACGGACCTCGCTCTGGCTGGTGGATTTGAGTGGCGGCCGAAATCGGCTGGGGGCCTCTGCGCTCACGCAGGTCTACAGCGCGCTGGGCCGCGACTCGCCGGATCTCGATGATCCTCAGCGCCTGCTGAATTTCACGGCCGCGATGGCTGAGTTGCGCAAGGAAGGGCTCGTCCTCGCGTACCACGACCGCTCCGACGGCGGCCTCTTTACGACACTCGTTGAGATGGCCTTCGCCGGCCATTGCGGCCTGGACATCGCTCTGCCCGTGGAGCGCGGTCCCGTGTTCCCCCAACTCTTCGCCGAAGAGCTGGGAGTGGTCCTGCAAGTCATGGCGGACGACGAGCCACGTCTCGTCGAGATCCTCGCGCGCCATGGGCTGGAAAAAAGCGCGCTCTACATTGGTACCCCTACTCCCGATCTGCGTGTGCGAATGAGGGTGGGCGACACGCTGCTCGATGAACAGTGGGTGGATTTGCGGCGGGCGTGGTCGGAGACATCCTGGCGGATGCGACGCATGCGTGATGATCCGCAAAGTGCCGATGAGGAGTACGAAGCACAGACTTCGCCGGACGATCCGGGCCTCGCGGTCACGTTGAGCTTCGATCCGCAAGAGGATATCGCCGCGCCATTTATCTCGCGGGGTACCCGGCCGGCAGTCGCGATTCTTCGCGAGCAGGGCGTCAACAGCCAGGTAGAGACGGCGGCCGTATTCGAGCGTGCGGGCTTCGTCGCGCACGATGTGCACATGACCGATCTTCTGTCAGGCCGTCGCTCGCTGCGCGAGTTCAAGGGAGTAGTCGCGTGTGGTGGCTTCTCCTACGGCGACGTGTTGGGAGCCGGTGAAGGTTGGGCCAAGTCGATTCTGTTCCACGAGCAGGTGCGCGAGGACTTCCAGACGTTCTTCGCACGCTCCGACAGCTTTGCCCTCGGTATTTGCAACGGCTGCCAGATGTTTGCGGCCCTCAAGAGCCTGATTCCCGGCACGGAGCACTGGCCGCGGTTTGTCACCAACCTGAGTGAGCAATACGAATCGCGCTTCGCCCTGGTCGAGGTGCTCGATTCACCGTCCGTGCTGTTGCAAGGCATGACAGGCTCGTTTCTGCCGATTGCGGTGGCCCATGGCGAGGGGCATGCGGAGTTTCCGTCGCAGACCGCTGCGATCGACTGTGCGGCCAGTGGGTTCGTCGGCTTCCGGTATGTGCAGAACGACCGGGCCGTTGCCGATTCGTATCCCTACAATCCCAGTGGCTCGCCGTATGGAATGGCTGCGCTGACCAACACCGACGGCAGGATAACGATCACGATGCCCCACCCGGAGAGGTCGTTCCGTTACGTGCAGAATTCGTGGCGACC
>JAXDQF010000460.1:0-20837 GCA_034668025.1 Gammaproteobacteria bacterium
ACTACGAGATATTTGATTACCCCGCCGAGCTCAGCAAACTGGAGTCGAGCCAGACGGAACTGACAGCGAAGATCCGCATCCAGGAGCTGCAGACGTTTTATCTCACGGCCCGCGGCCACGGGAATGCCGCGGGGCTCGGCACCGGCTTGCTCTTCACGCTGGAGAAATATCCGCGTAAAGACCTCAACATCAAATATCTCACCACCCAGAGCACCTACCGGTTGACAGTGGATTCGTACGAGCCCGGCCAGCCGCCGAGCGGCCTCGAGTTTGCCGTTGCAATCGAGGCGATCGATGCGAAAACGCCGTTCCGACCCGAGCGGCGCACACCCAAGCCCGTCGTGCAGGGTGCGCAGACAGCGATTGTCGTCGGCAAGGCCGGCGAAGAGATCTTCACCGACAAATATGGTCGCGTGAAGGTTCAGTTTCACTGGGACCGCTACGGCAAACAGGACGAAAAGAGCTCCTGTTGGATCCGCGTCGCGCAATTGTGGGCCGGCAAGACCTGGGGCGGAATCCACATTCCCCGCATCGGGCAGGAAGTGATCGTCAGTTTTCTGGAAGGCGATCCGGACCAGCCCATCATCACCGGGCGTGTGTACAACGGCGACTCGATGCCGCCTTACGGGCTGCCGGGCAATGCCACGCAAAGCGGCATCAAGAGCCGCAGCAGCAAGGGTGGCGGCGAAGCCAACTTCAACGAGATCCGGTTTGAGGACAAGAAGGGGTCGGAGCAATTCACGACCCACGCCGAGAAGAACCAGGACGTCACCGTTGAGAATGACGAGGTGGTGTCGATCGGGCACGATCGGACCGAGACCGTCGGCCACGACGAGACCATCACGGTCGGCAACAACCGCACCGAGAAAGTCGGCGCCAATGAGACCATCACGATTAACTCGAACCGAACCGAGAACGTCGGCAGTAATGAGTCGATCACGATTGGGAGCAATCGGACGATTTCCGTTGGCTCCAGCGAGACGGCTACCGTGGCGCTGCAGCGCACCCACAGTGTTGGGATCAATGAGACGATCAGTGTGGGGGCCGCGCAGGAAATCAATGTGGGTGCTGCGCAGACGATCACTGTGGGAGCGGTGCAGGCGACTACGGTTGGTGCGAGTCAGTCGAACAATATCGGCAGCAGCCAGTCTACGGATGTCGGTGGCAGCCGCTCGATAACCGTTGGCGGGGATCAATCAGTGACCGTCGGCGGCGGCGCCACGATGGCTATCAGCAAGAATGAGGCGCATTCGGTGACCGGCAATCGGACCACCGATATTGGGAAGGACGAGGCGCTGACTGTCGGCAAGACTCTGGCTATCAGTGCCGCCGACTCCATCACCATCACGACCGGCGATGCAAGCATCGCCATGAAAAAGGATGGCACGATCAACATCAAGGGCAAGGACATCACCATCGAAGGCAGCGGCAAAATCACAGTCAAAGCGTCCAGCGATGTCATCGTCAAAGGTAGCAAGGTTGAGGTCAACTAATGAACGACGACGTAGAAGTCAGCGCGACCAGCGATCCCTTTGAGTCGCTTACACCTGAGCAAGGGGTAGTCGATTTCAGGTCCCTGGTCCGCGAGCTGACGCGTGAATCCACGTGCACACCGGTTCCGGCGGCAGTGACCGCACAATTGTGCGGCTTTGATCTCGACGAGCGCCCACTCGTGTGTGGATTGTCGGAATTGCCCGGTGAAATCGTTTGGGCACAGACGGTGATCCCGTTGTTGCGTGATCAGATAGGCTCGCGGGTGGTCGTTCTTTTTGACCGCGGCGACGTCCGCTGTCCCATTGTAGTCGGTGTGCTGCAGCAGGCTGGGGCGGCAGTCGCGCAACCGGCTGCGTCTCTCGTAGCCATTCGATCCGATGACCAGAGCCTGGTCCTGTCGGCCGAAAAACAGATTGAGTTGCGCTGTGGGGAAGCCAGCATCACGCTCACCCGTGCCGGCAAGGTTCTCATCAAAGGCAAATACATCCTCAGCTGTTCCAGCGGTCACAACAGAATCCAGGGCGCCGCTGTCGACATCAACTAGGTGCCCGAAGCATGTGGCAAATAGACAATGACACTCCGTTCGCCGCTGAGCGCGGCTGGGTGCGCGATCGCGACGGCGCCGAGATCTGGCTGGTGGCATTGAAATGCACTTTCGACATTCACCCTGACGGTACCCTCGAGATCTCGAAAGAGCAGCCTCCTGTTCTGCGCACTCCCGAATACAACGGGGAACCGGGCAAGAGCAGTTTGAAATTCGAGTCCGACCTGGTGCTGACCAAGTGCACGACGGATATCTTCGTGTCGGGTCATGCATGGGCGCCTGACGCAACTCCCGCCGAGCGGCTCGATGTAGGATTTCGAGTGGGCCCGGTGCGGAAGATGTTGCGAGTTTTCGGTGACCGGATCTGGAGTGGAGGTGGCCTGAGCTCTGCGCAGCCATTCATCAGCATGCCCCTGATATTCGAGCGGGCGTTCGGCGGCGCTGACTCGCATTCCGAAACCCCCGAGCAGGATTGGGAATGGCGCAACCCGGTGGGGACTGGATTTGCGGTCTCGAGCGAGCACCTGGAGGGCGTCGCCGCGCCCAACATCGAGTATCCGAATGAGTGCATCAGTTCCTGGAGTGATCGGCCCAGACCCGCAGGATTCGGGCCGGTGGCGAGCTATTGGCAACCGCGAGTCCAGTTTGCCGGCACTTACGATGAGAAATGGATGCAGGAGCGGCAGCCGCTGCTGCCTGAGGATTTTGATGACCGTTTCTTTCAAGCCGCCCCCGAAGATCAGCAGGCGCCTGCATTCCTGCGTGGCGGGGAATCGGTAGTGCTCTTCCAGATGACACCTCACGGGGATCTGCGCTTCCAACTACCGCGAGTGTTTCCCGGATTCCAGACGATATTCCGGGATGGTACTCGCGCGCGCCACACCGATCGAAAGCTGCACAGCGTGATCCTGGAACCCGATTACCCGCGCGTGTCAGTAGTGTGGCATAGCGCATTGCCCTGCCACTTCAAGGTCCACAAGCTGGATCGCACGATAGTGACGACGAAGGAAGATAAGGGCCTGCACTCCGGCAGTGAGCAGGAAGAAGATGAGGAGGTTGCGTGACAATGCTTTCGGAGCCCGCCTACGTCGTCGCCTTGGGAGCCAGTACGCCAATCGGCCGAACCGCCTGGTCCAGCGCCGCGGCTGTCCGTGCCGGAATCAGCGGATTTACCCACTATCCCCACCTGATGGACTCCGCCGGGGAGCCAGTAAAGATTGCGCTTGCGCCGTGGCTGGACCTTTCCGTTACCGGCGTCGAGCGCTTCTGGGCGTTGCTGCGGCCGGCACTCGAGCAGGTGTTGGAGTTGAGAATGCAGAGGAATCCCGATCTGCGAATGGCGCTGGCTCTGGCGCTGCCCAGTCATCGTCCCGGACTCGAGCCCAGTTTGCCCTCTGACCTGGTTGGATTGGTGAAATCAGACTGCGCGGACGTCTTTGCGGCGACGGCCGTGTTCCCCAACGGGCATGCTGCCGGAATCGTAGCGCTCGAAGCCGTCTGCAAAAAATTGGCCCAGGGCGTATTCGACGCATGCGTCATCGCCGGCGTCGATTCCTACGCACAACCGGCGACCCTCGAGTGGCTCGAAGATTGCGATCAGTTGCATGGCGCTGGACCGTTAAACAATGCCTGGGGGTTCATTCCAGGCGAAGGGGCGGGTGCACTGTTGGTGGTGAGCCGCTCCGTGGCGGAGCAGTTCCGCGATGTGTTGTACGCCCAGGTCCTCGGCGTCTCAACCGCGACGGAATCGAAATGCATCAAAACCGAAACGGTGTGTATCGGAGAAGGTTTGACCCACGCATTTCGCGGTGCCTTGCAATCCTTGCCGGCAGGAGAAACCGTCTCCGACGTCTACTGCGACATGAACGGCGAACCGTATCGGGCCGACGAATACGGCTTTACGTGCTTGCGCACCGCGGAAAGTTTTCAGTCGGCATCCGATTTCGTCGCACCCGCCGATTGTTGGGGTGATGTATCCGCGGCGAGCGCGCCGTTGTCCATCGCCCTGGCGGCGATTGCGGCCAGAAAGGGTTACGCAAAGGGGTCCACTGCATTCGTCTGGGCCAGCTCGGAGCTGGGGGAGCGCGGCGCGGCGACTTTACGCGTCGCACACGGAGCGTCTGATGCCCGTTAGTGTCAAAGTCAATGGATCATCCAACTCCCTGGTTCACAAGGGCAGCAGCGGAATTTCGGCAGCGACCGTTCCCGATGTCTGCAAGACCCCGTCTCCCGGTGGACCCGTACCGATTCCTTATCCGAACATCTCGCAATCCGCCACGCTGGCCAATGGTACGAGTACCGTGAAGGCGGACGGCGGGATGATGATCGCCATCAAGGGATCGGAGTTTTCCCTGTCGAATGGTGACAACGCAGGGGTCGCCGGCGGCGTCAAGTCGAGCACCTTCATGAAGGAGTCAACCTGGGTTCTGTATTCCTTCGATGTAAAAATGGAGGGTAAGAACGCGTGTCGCCTGACCGACAAGAAATTCCAGAATCACGAGAATGCCGCGGATCTCGCCGGCTGTCTGCAGGTGCCCGTCGTGGCGGGTATGCCGGCCGTTCAACAGATCGCGTGCGCCGTGTACTGCTGCGACAAGGCGGAGTACAACCAGAAGTGGCGGCCGAGTAAGAAAAAGGACTGTCAGCGGTTGGGGAGCAAGAAACACTGGTGTGTTGACCAGGCTTTGAAGCGCTCCCCCAACCCGGATGTGACTCCCTCTCCAAAGTTCAAGCCGGGCCAGCACCTGAATGTGACCCGGGCACTGTTGAACAAGTTCGGAATCAAGACTGCCGTACCGGACATCATGCTCAAGGGATCAGACGGCAACTATCTCGTCGATGCCAAATTCCCCTGCCCTGATACCAGCAAGCGCATCGTGCTCAAAGGTCAGGTGATGGAGAGCGGACCCCTGGCACGTTCCATGCCCACCGGCAAGGAGAAGGATCTTTATCCGCATTGCAAGGTGGGCAAAGACAAAGTGAAGGCGGTAACGACGGTCTCGCCTGCGGAGGCGGCCATGTTTGGTGAGCCTTGCAAGTGCAAGTATGAAAAAGCCTGACTGCTGAGCGCGGGATTTCGACTATGCCTGCAAACACACCGGATCCCCTGCTTTCTGAGCCCAACGCGATAATCGATGGCACGCGCGTCCTGGCATTTGTTTTCACGATCGCCATTTACAGTCGCGAGCCGTTCAGCCGGCACGCAAAAGCCATACTCGGTCTGCAGAAGCGGTTCCTGGATCTGTGTCCGCCATCCACGAGTTGGTACTACGCCACCGAAAACATGAGCCGGCACAAGCCCGCTACGTCGCGGACTCACGGAATGCTCGGGGTCTGGCTGAAGCCCGGCGCACCCGCGCGGGAGTTCATAGCGCTCGAAATAAAGGATGGGGCAGTCTTCAATGCGGCACCGGAGTTCAAGTTCGAAGTCCGAGGTACCGAACCCGGCTCGCCCTCGTTCGATGGTGACGATGCCAACCTGATCACACTGAGCTTTCCCGCGGCATGGGCAACCGAGCGGACCGATGTGATGAAGGCGTTGGCACTGGAGGCGTTCTCGGCCATACCCGTCGTGTCCGGGCATGCTGGATATTCGTTCGAGTTGTCGAGGTATTTTCAGAGCGGCGCCGAAGCCCTTGGCTGGAAGCATTCAATGCGTCACCGAGGTATCGATGTCGCCAGGCCCAGCGAGGACCGTGGTGCCGTGTCAACAGACGGGCTGAAGACTGTGTCCTGGTTGACCCTGTTGGGAAAGTCGCTCCTGGTCAGTTTGGGCGGCCAGCGGGTGCTGTCGGCTTTACCCTCCAGCGTCATTGTGCACGACCTGCCTACCGGCGTGGCACTGGAGGCTGGACCGCAGCCCATCGCCGGAGAATCGGCCAAGCCGAAGGATCTGGCCAGCTACAAGGCGGTGTTCAAGGTAGTTCGGCCACTGATCGAGCGAGTAGTGGCCAGGTACCCGGCCATGTGGCTGTTGGGTGGAATAAAGATCGAGCCGACTCGCGCTTGGCTGTTGCGCTTGGAGCGATGAGATGCCAGTCGCCACCTTGGTCGTTCCCGCCAGGTCGCTGCAGAGCGGTCCCATCCGCGTGCTGATCGCGTTTTCAGGAAATGTTGATGACGCCCAACTCGGGGGGTGTACGCGTGCCCTGGAGATTTTTGCCGCCTGCCTGGCTCGTGATGCTTTTTCGTTGGCTGCGCCTGCGAGGGAGGGTGAGTCCGAGGCCCCACCCCTGCGCTACCGGTCTTCCACCCAGGCCATCGAGGCGTTGATCAACTCAACAGGCTTCGATATCCGCTGCATGCAGGTGCTCAGAAATTTGCTGTTGCGGGAGCTCGAGTCCGACGAGCGCCTGTCGAGCATGGTTGTTACAGCCCTGGCGGATGCCGACGTCGCGGGGCGGACGGCAGTACTGCCTTTTCCGGAAGAAGACACGGAGGAGACTCAATATCCTGCCGCCCGCGACGCCCTGGGGTTTCACTGCGTGGAGGAGGAGTTGGCAGACAGCTGGGTGCGCCGCTGCATGGTTGAATTTGTGCAGCCTTTGCAGATGCAGGACCTGGAGCGGATCTCGATCGCGACAGACCCATGGTTCGATCTGCTGGAAGGCGGCGGATATGCATTCCCTCTGGGGCATCCGCGAGAGACTGAGAGCGTGCGCGGCGCAGTTTTGCAGTTCGACGAATACAGCGTCGAAATCTCCATGATGAGATTCCAAGCGAGCGACATGGCATGGAACGCTCTCGTGAACATGCTGGGGATGACTCCGTACCAGGGAACTATCAAGAGTCTGACGTTCGACTGAACTTCAATGCCTGAAACTCAAAAATCCATGATTCGTGTCGCACCCATCGAGCCGGTAGTCCTTCAACAACATGCGCAGAACGTGTCGAGTATGCATTCGACCCGGACGTTTCTCGTCGGGGCGCCCCACCCGAATCTGAAGCAGCTGCGCAGATTCGATGAGCGGATGGCGGCGAACCTGGATGGACTTGCGGTGGCTGATGATGCTGCGAAACCTGTCTGCATGGAGGGGCTGGAACAGCCGACGGCGGGGGCAGTGTTTGTGGCTACGATACGGGCGCTCGAGAGCTCAGATGACACTTGGCTGCAGCAGGTGCTCACGCTGACCGGGCTGACACCGACGTTGCGCGGCGGCGTCGTCGCAGCGTTCGGCTGGGCGGAACGCCAGCGGCTGCAGGGTGTGGTCAGGGAGTTGTTGAATTCCAGCGATGGCACGGATCGATGCGTCGGCATCGCCGCCTGCTCCATACATCGCGTAGATCCAGCTCTGGGTCCGGCGCGCAGGCTCGAGGATCCTGATTCGCTCGTGAGGGCGCGTGCGTATCGGACGGCGGGTGAATTGGGTAAGCGTGAGTTTCTCTCGCGCTTGGGGTCTGCCGCGTGCGACGAGGATCCGGTGTGTCAGTTCTGGGCTGCGTGGTCGGCTGTGTTGTTGGGTGATCGGCAGGCCGCCCTCGGACTGCTGCAGGCTCTGGCACTGCAGGATGGGCCCTACAGAGCACGTGCATTCGCAGTTGCTTTGGCAGCGATGCCTGAGCGAGCGGGACATGAATATCTGCGTCCGCTGGCGCAAGACCCAACTCTGCTGCAGTGGCTCATTCGGGGCGTAGGCATTGTGGGCGATCCAACCTACATCCCCTGGCTCCTGGGGCATATGGCCGAAGCTCGCCTCGCGCGACTCGCGGGCGAGTCTTTCACGTTCATCACTGGCTTGGACTTGAGCCGACCCCCGTTCGAGCGTGCACGGCCGAACGATTTCGAGTCGGGACCCACCGATGACCCCGCCGATGAGAATGTTGCGCTGGATGAGGACGAGGGGCTCCCGTGGTCCGAGGTGGGTCGCGTCCAAGCGTGGTGGAATCAAAATGGAGGGCGGTTTGCCACCGGCGTGCGGCATTTCATGGGTGCTCCGGTCACGCGCGAGCACTGCATCGAGGTGCTCAAAACCGGCTATCAACGGCAGCGTATCGCAGCTGCGTATCATCTTTGCATGTTGAATCCAGGGCAGACGCTCTTCGAGTGGCGCGCTCCCGCCTGGCGTCAACAGCGACTGTTGGCAGGAATGACCTGATGGGCGGCACCCGCACAGGCATCCTCGGAACCGACGCCGACGCCCACAGCAGCTCGGACGACGACGTCCTGGGCGGTGGCGATCCGCCGGGGACGTTAGGTGTCAATGAGGCAGAGCCCCTGAGCGCCGCCAAGATCGGCTACGTCAAGAAAGATTGGGACCGCGATAGCCCCGAGTCCACGAAGCCCATCGTCGTTTCCGGCGCGACAATCGACAAGCTGTGGGACGTGTTGAAGAACATGGCCGAATGGGGCGAGGGCGGCGGGCGACTCGAGCTCGTGTTTCCACGCGATTTCGCCAGCAGCCAGTCGGTTGTGTTGAAAGCACACCTCGTGCGGCGGCTGGTGCAGTGGAAGGAGTATGACAAGGTGCGCGATGTTGAGCAGGCGGCCTGGACCAGCATGTACCGCAAGTTGATGGATCACGAAGACCGCCACGTCGAGATTGCCGTTGAGGCCGCCGAGCAACTCGCCGGCGATCTGATCGGGAAAACCAAGGATGAGGGCAAGACGGCCGAGAAGGCAGCCAACACCCGCATGCGGGCCGCTCAGAAGAAGTTTGATGATGACACCGAGCATGGACAGAAGCAGGGCGTGAAATACGGCGACGTCTTCCTGGACATGTCCCGCACATGAAAAACAGGAGTGCAATTCACCATGGCCGCGCGCGACATCCTCGGGTTGTTGGCAGTGGTTTTCCTGGTCCTCGGAGGATTGAGGGCGCTGCGCGAAGGCCAGGTAGGGCCGGCGGCCCGCACCTGGTTCATGATTGGCGTGATCTTCGGAGCCGTCAGCCTCTGGACGTGGTTATCGGGCCCGCATTGACCCCGGCCGACACCGATTCCCCGCGCCCTTGCTTGCGTTACCCGCTACTTTCAGGTACTTACGAGGGACTCTTAGGCTCGAGGTGCTTTCGTGGCGCGCGCCAAGGTCATCGACTTCGACTACTACCAGTTCCTCGGCCTGTTGCGCCGTGCGACCGACGCGGGCGCACGGATCGAAAAGGGCGAGCCGCGCTGGGCGGAGTATGTGAAGACGCACCAGATCAACGAAATCGCCGCCTCCTCCATCGCAAAGCAGAAGTTCGAGAAGTCGGTTCCCGTCATCATTGCCGAAGGCAAGGACACGGATGGGCTGTACTTTTATTCGAAGAACGAAGAGGCCTGCATGCGGTTGGTGCCTCTGATCGAATAGCCTGTTCGCGGCCCTTCGAGGGTGCGCGGTGCGGGCTCGCGGGAGTCCGGTAGCCGTGTACCTCACACTCGAAGTCGTCAGTCCCCAGGCCGCATCCCTGGGTGTCGATCGACGCCGCGTGGTCAGCGAGCGTGGCCTGACGATCGGCCGTGTAGCAGGCAATGACTGGATCATTCCCGATCCCTACATCTCGAAACAGCACGCCCGGATTTCATACGCCAACGGCGGCTTCTTTGTAGAGAGCCTGGGACGCAACGCGATCGCCATTGGCTCGCCGGCCAACACGCTGCCGGCAAATCAGCCGAAGCCGCTGCGCAACGGAGATCGGTTGTTCATTGACCAATACGAAATGATTGTCACCGCCCAGCAGGGCGATCCACCGGGTGTATCCCTGGCGAATGACGATCCGTTTGCCGTGTTGCCGGCTGCACCCGCGGCGGGCGGACAAGGGGTGGCAGGTACGATTCCGGATGTCTGGAATGGGGGCTTGGGCGGCGACTTCGTGGACACGGGTGTCATTGATCCGCTTGCCGTACTCCCCGGGTCTCGAGGCCCCGAGCCGGAGCCACTGCCGCCGGTGCACTGGCAGCGCGCCTCCCCGCTGGAGGGGCACTTCGAGCCGCCGCCGGTACGCGCCCCGTCCGGTTCGAGTCCGTTTGATTTGTTGGGACCGGCCGCGGAGCCACTGGCGCCGCAGCCGCCGCCGCCCGGGTCTGGCGGAATTCCTGACAACTGGGATCGCGGCACGGGTTTGACTTTCAGAGAAGCTCCGGCGGCCAAACCCCCACCGCCCCGCCCCGTGACGCCCTCACCGCGCGGGCGCAGCGGATCTCGCGAGCCTTCGGTGTCCCGGCCCGTCAGGCCCGAGCCCGGCAGACCCGATGCCTCGCGCCGGGAATCGCGAGCTCCATACAGCGAGCCCCAGATACCAACAGCGGATGCGCTCATCCCGGGACTACACGCGCAACCCTCCCGGCCACCTGCCGTGGAACGCCGGCCGGCAGTGCCGGGCAACCGTAGTGTCGGCACCGATCTCACGGAGTTGCTCCGTGGCGCCGGCTTGCCCGAGGGGGAAATGTCTCCGGAGATGATGCAGGAGTTGGGGAAAGTCCTGCGCGTCGTCGTCGAGGGCGTCATGGATGTTCTGCGCGCACGCGCGGAGATCAAATCGCAGTTCAGGCTCCCGTTGACCCGAATTCAATCGTCCGACAACAACCCGTTGAAGCACTCTCCCAATGTCGAGAGCGCCCTGCATACGCTGCTGGTGCAGAAGAACCCCGGATTCCTTTCACCCGTGCAGGCATTTGAAGATGCCTTCGCGGACATCCGCAATCACCAGATGGCCATGCTCGAAGGCGTGCGTGTAGCGTTCGAATCCATGTTGGAGTCGTTTGATCCGAAAGAGCTGGAGAAGGGTTTCGAACGTCCGGCGAAGCGCGGTTTCGGCAGCGCGAAGTCAAAATATTGGGATCTTTACGTGGAGCGCTTCGGCCAGTTGGGAAGCGACGCCGACGATACATTCCGCAGGCTGTTCGGCGACATGTTCGCAGAAGCCTATGAAAAACAGCTCGAGCGCCTGAAAGCGCTCGCACGCAACTCCGGCAAGACCTAGTACTGCCGCAGCCCGATCCGGGCTTTCGGGGGAAGTGATGAAGTTGATGAGAACTGCGACGTTGCTGCCAGCCATCGGTCTGCTCGCGTTCGGGGCCGCCGGCTGCAAGAGCAACAAACCGCCACCACCCCCGCCGCCCACCAAGGCGGCCATCGTCGTCTCGGCGGATGTGAATCCTGATTCCGCCGGACGGCCGTCGCCCATCGTGGTGCGTTTGTATCAGCTGAAGGAGGAGGGTGCATTCAACAGCGCCAGCTTCTTCGACCTGGCCGACAAGGAGCAGGCGACGCTCGGGCCCAGTCTCGAATCGCGCGAAGAATATGAGTTGCGGCCCGGGCAGACGCGCGAGCTGGTGTTGAAGATTCCGCCCGAGGCCCGTTATCTCGGGGCGGTTGCCGCCTATCGGAATCTGAATAATTCGAAGTGGAAGGCGTTGTCGCCGGCGCCGGAAACCGGACTGCTCGATTTCGTCCGCAAGCACAAGCTGATCGTGACCGTCGGCAAGTCCGAAGTGAAGATCGCGCCTGCCAACTGAAGAAGGTTTTATGTCGTCCAACAATCGCGTCGTCTGGTCGGAGGGGCTGTTTCTGCGGCCCCAGCATTTTCAGCAGCAGGAGCGGCACCTGGAGCGCTACATCGAGGGCCGCAGCCGCGAGTTGCGCGCGCACTCCTGGGGATTCACCGGGATCGAAATCGAGCGCGACCTGCTCGCGATCGGCAAATTCGGCCTGCGCCGGGCCGCCGGCGTCTTCCCGGATGGCACACCGTTCTCGATGCCCGACGATGACCCACTGCCGGCGCCGCTGGAGCTGACTGCGCAAACGCGCGACCAGAAGGTCTTGCTTGCCATACCGTTGCGCAAGGAAAGCGCACGCGAGTCGGACCGCCGGGAGCAGGTTGACGGCGTAGTTCGTTATCGGTCGAAGGATTTCGATGCTCGCGATATCACTTCCGATTCCAACTCAACAGCAACGTTGGAGGTGGCATCCTTGCGCGCGCGCCTCATGCTTGCGTCGCAGCCGCACGAGGATTTCGCCTGTATTCCACTTGCGCATATCCAGGAATGCCGGGCGGACCGGCTGATCATGCTCGATGAGCGCTTCATGCCGACCGTGTTGAATGTGCAACAGGCAGTGCGCCTGGCAACGTTTCTGACCGAGTTGCAGGGGATGCTGCATCAGAGGGGCGAAGCCCTCGCGGCGCGAGCCGTGGCTTCCGGGCGTGGGGGCGCCGCCGAAATTGCGGACTTCCTCATGTTGCAGACCGTGAACCGCTATGAGGGCCTGGTGGATCACTTCGTGGCGAGCCGCCTGATCCATCCGGAAGACATGTACCGGCTGTGCCTGGAGATCGCCGGCGACCTCGCTACGCTCACGACCAGTACGCGCCGCCTGGGAAAGTTGCCGATCTATCAGCACGAGGATCTGCGCGTCAGCTATGACCCTCTGATGGCTGCGCTGCGTGCCTCCCTGAGCGTCGTGCTGGAACAGAATGCCGTAGCCATCGCATTGGAGAAAAAGCGATTCAACATTTCGGTCGGCGTCGTCAACGACAAGTCGTTGTATGAGACTTCAGCATTCGTACTGGCCGCACGGGCGGATGTTCCCGCCGAGAATGTTCGCAAGGGGATGCCGGCACAGGCCACGATTGCCAGCGTCGAGACGATCGCCAAACTGGTGAACGATCACGTGCCGGGCGTGCCGTTGCAGCCCCTGTCGGTGGTCCCGAGGCAGATTCCTTTCCATGCCGGCTTCGCCTACTTCGAGCTCGATCGCGCCAGCCCGCGGTTCCGCGAGTTGAAGAGCGGCGGCGGCATCGCCATCCACG
Source organism: Gammaproteobacteria bacterium (assembly GCA_034668025.1). GTDB lineage: Bacteria > Pseudomonadota > Gammaproteobacteria > Steroidobacterales > Steroidobacteraceae > 13-2-20CM-66-19. The sequence continues at coordinate 12,766 of JAXDQF010000460.1, forward strand.
TTCCGGAGAGCTTTCCGGGGCTCGTCATGGAGTTGTGGGCGATCAGGGGATAGCAGCCATGGCGGATAACAATTCAGACGATCCGTTCGCACCTCGCGATGGCACCGTGCTGCGCCCACGCCCCGGGGCCGGGCGGCGCTCTTCAGCGACCGAGATGCCGGCGCCAGGCTCGACCACATTCGGGCAGTCGCGTGTAGTGGTTCCCAACTCGCCGCGGCAGCAGAGTGCGGGTGGCGGGAACATCGCGGATTTCCTCGCGGGCGCGCGCAACCCCATCATCCAGGCGGCAGCGCCGTTGCTGACGCTGGGCGCGCGTCTGTCGACAGCCGTTCAGCAGGCCAACATTGCGACGCTGCGTCAACAAGCTGTTCAGGAAGTTCGCGCCTTCGAGGAGCGCATGCGGGCTGGTGGAGTCAATACGGAGGACGCCGTCGTCGCGCGTTATGTTTTGTGTACGTTTGTGGATTCAGCGGTGCTCAACACGCCGTGGGGTTACCAGGGCGACTGGGCCAGTCAATCGCTGCTGGTCGTGTTTCACAAGGAGGTGGGCGGCGGCGAGAAATTCTTCGAGATTCTGGACCGGCTGCGTCCCAACCCGGCACGCTACATCGACCTGATTGAGCTGGTGTATGTTTGCCTCGCACTGGGTTACGAGGGGAAGTTCCGCCACGATCCGGGTGGCCCGGCGCGGCTCGCCGAGCTGCAACATGATCTGTACCGGCTGATCCGCGAGCAGCGGCAGGCTCGCGTCGAGGCTCTGTCGCCTCACTGGAAGGGAGTGGAGGACCGGCGCAATCCCATCATCCGCTATGTACCCTGGTGGATCGTAGCCGCCCTGGGTCTGGTGATCCTGACGGGTACGTTCGTAGTTCTGCATACGAAGCTGGGCGAACAATCCGAGCCCATTGAGGCGGCGCTCGCGGGCGCATCGGTCACTGTTGATTATCCGGCACCAGCTGTCGCCGCGCGCACCAACCGCCTGAAGGAATTGCTCGCACCGCAGGAGTCGGCGGGCAAGCTCACCGTGGAAGAATTCGGCGGCAAGACCGTAGTGACACTGACTGCCCCCGAACTGTTCAAGTCCGGCAGCACGCGGGTGAATCCGGACCTGTACATGACTTTGCGGGCCGTCGCGCTGGCTCTCAACCAGGTTCCCGGACGCGTGTTTGTCGTCGGACACACTGACGATCAACCGGTCCACTCGATCCGCTTCGCGGACAACTTCGCGCTGTCACGGGAGCGGGCGGTGGCGGTCGCCGAATTGTTGAAGCCGGCGCTGGCCGCCCCGGGCCGTCTGGAGTGGCAGGGGGCCGGCTCGACCCAGCCGCGCTACAAGCCGGTGGATACGGCCGAGAACCGGGCACGCAATCGCAGGGTCGAGCTCATCCAGGTCGAGCGGCCGGAGGCTCAAAAATGAAAGCGCTGTTCGGCAAGCGATGGCTGTGGGTCATCCTGGCCCTGATCTTCTTCTCGCTCGTGATCTGGTTCGGCGGCCCGTTTATTTCCGTGGCTGAGTACACGCCGCTGGGAACCGAGCTGGCGCGGATCATCGGCATCGTGCTGCTGGTCGTGTTGTGGGGGCTTCGGGCGCTGCTGCGCGAGTTGAAAGCCGCGCGCGCCGGCAAAAAGCTGGTGCAGGCGGTCACCAAGCAGGAGGATCCGACCAACGCACGGGCCTCCGCCGACACGCGTCAGATGCAACAGCGCTTCGAGGAAGCGACCAATGTGTTGCAGAAGTCCAGCAAGGGCAAGAAGAGCCTCTACGAGCTGCCCTGGTACATCATCATCGGTCCGCCGGGCGCGGGCAAGACCACGGCCATCATCAACTCGGGCCTGAATTTTCCCCTGGCGCAGAAATTCGGCAAAGAAGCGCTGCGCGGGATCGGTGGAACTCGTAATTGCGACTGGTGGTTCACGGACCAGGCCATCCTGCTCGACACGGCGGGCCGCTATACGACACAGGATTCGGACGAGTCGAGCGATGCGGCCGGTTGGATGGGCTTCCTCGCCCTGCTGCGAAAGTACCGCAAGCGCCGCCCCATCAACGGCGTCCTGGTGGCAATGAGTGTTGCCGACCTCGCCACTCAATCCGACTCCGAGCGCACCCGCCATGTCGCTGCGGTTCGGGAACGGCTGGCTGAGCTTCGCAAGGAGTTGCGGATCAACCTGCCGGTTTATCTGATTCTCACCAAATGTGACTTGCTCGCGGGATTCGACGAGTTTTTCGACGATATGCAACAGGACGCCCGGGCACAGGTCTGGGGCACGACATTCCCGCTCGCCGAGTCGCGCACCGGCCATGCTGCCGACCTGCTCGACGGGGAGCTGAGCCTCCTGTTGGACAGGTTGAATTCGCGGATGCTCGCGCGGATGGATGCGGAACGCGATGTCCAGCGCCGCGGTCTCATTTTTGGCTTCCCCCGGCAGGTCGCCGGTGCACGCCGCGCGATTCTGGAATTCGTCAGCGAGTCCTTCGGGACGTCGGCATTCGAGCAGGGCGTGCTTCTACGGGGCGTGTATTTCACCAGCGGCACGCAGGAGGGCACGCCGGTAGACCGGATGTTGGGCGCTCTCGCTCGCACCTTCGGTCTGGGTGTCAAAGCGGTCAGCACTCACGGCACCCGCGGCAAAGCCTACTTCATTCAGCAGCTGCTGATGGATGTCGTATTCCGGGAGAGCGGCCTGGCCGGTGTCAACCGGAGCGTGGAAGTCCGGCAGGCATTGGTGCAGGCGGGGACCTATATCGGCATCGCGGCCGTGACCATCGTCGGTGTGCTGGCGTTTCTGCTCAGTTACAAAGGCAACAGTGCCTATCTCGCCGACATGCACAAAGCGGCGCAGCCGCTGGCGGCCTTTCAGGGACCGGCTCCAACCACCCTGTTGGCGGAGCTGCCGAGGCTCGACGCCTATCACGATGCGCTGGTGACTGCGAATGAGTATCGCAGCGGCGTGCCGTTCTCGATGCGCTTCGGGCTGTATCAGGGTAGCTCATTGGGCGCAGCGGCCCTCGACGCCTATGTTCGCGAGCTCAATGCCGGATTGGCGCCGGCCATGGCGGCCACACTTCGGGAGCGCATCAGCTTGCTCGCGAGTGAGCCGGACAAGCTCTACGAGTATCTGAAGATCTATCTGATGTTCGGCTCGCCGGAGCGCCTGGTACCGGCGGAAGTGACATTCATCACCGACCGTGAGTGGCAACTGCATTTTGCGAATGACCCGTCTACGGTAGAGCGCCTTCAGGCCCACGTTGCAGCGTTGCTTGCCGATAAAACCCGGGTCGTGCCGCTGACCCTCGACGGCGATATGGTGAACCGCGCGCGCGCGTCGCTGCGTCAGGCCTCAGTGCCGGTGTTGATGTACAGCCGTCTCAAACTCAAATATGCGGGAGACACCGAGCACGCTGTCCATCTCGAACAGGCAATCGGCCTCGGCGGCGCCACGGTCCTCGTGCGCAAAAGCGGCCAGCCCTTGGCCAATCCCGTCCCAGGTCTGTACACACGCGCCGTCTTCAGCCAGGTTGCGACGACCGGTAAGCTCGAGTTGGCCAAGGATTTCCTCAGCGACGGTTGGGTCCTGGGAGAAGGTGTCGCCTCGATGGCTGAAATGCCCAGGCTCACCGGCGACATGATGCGTCTGTACGAGGACGACTACATCCGCGTCTGGGACGCTTTATTGGTCGACATCGCGGTACGCCCGACCTCAGGCACGAAGGACCTGTCGGATGTAATGGCGCTCCTGGCGAGTCCGACATCGCCTCTGAAGATGTTGCTGGCTGTCATAGCTGACAATACCAACCTGTTGAAAGCCCCGGATCCGACGGACAAAGCGACCGGGGTCAAAGAAGCGATTGCCGCCAAAATCGGCACCCTGGGGCAATTGTTCGGCACCGCGCCCGTGACGGAAAAGCCCGGCACCCGCACAACCAAACACTTCGAGACGCTCAACAAGCTGGTCGACGGTCCACCCGGGGGTGCACCCATCGATGCCACTCTGAAGGCCATCGGGCAGATCCAGACCCAGCTCGCCGGAATGGGCGGGGGGCTGGGCGACAGCAATGCGCTCACGACGGTTGCCTCGGCCGGGCAGGCGAACGCGGTGGAACAGTTGCGTATCGCAGCGATGCAGCTGCCGGCACCGATCGCGGGAATCGTGGCGCAGGTCGGCGCCAAGGGCGAGATGGTCGCGAAGGCGGAAGCCGGCGGGGAGCTGTCCCGGCGCTACCAGACGGAAGTGGCCAGCGAGTGCCAGCAGTTGATTGCCGGCCGCTACCCCTTCGTTGCCAGAAGCACGAGCGAAGTGGCCCTGGCGGATTTCGCCCGCGTGTTCGGCCCGGGCGGTGTGTTTGATACCTTCTTCAAGGAGCGAATGGCCCCGCTGGTGGATACTTCGACCAGCCCCTGGCGCTGGAAACAGGGCGCGGCGGGGATTGGCAGCGGTACGAGCCTGGCGCAGTTCCAGGCTGCCGACCGCATCCGGCAGATGTATTTTCCACCGGGCGCGCAATTGCCGTCGCTGCGTTTCAGCCTGACACCCGAGTCGCTCGACAGTGCGGTACCGCGTCTGGCCATCGATATCGAGGGCCAGTCCATCGAATATCGTCACGGTCCCGTTCGTTCGCAGGCCATAGCCTGGCCGGGCCCGGCCCCCGGCCAGGCGACTGTACTGTTTGAAGAGAGCGGTGGCGGCGGGCCGAACCATGCGTATCAGGGCCCCTGGGCGCTGTTTCACCTGCTCGATGATGCGAGTGTGCAACCGCAAACGGACGTTCGCTACGTCGTGACGCTGAGCGCGGGCGGACGCCTCGCGCGTCTCATCCTCGAGGCGACTTCGGTCCGCAATCCATTCTCACGCAACGAGCTGCGCGCGTTTCGTTGCGGCTCCAACTGATCTGCGTAAAGGTGATCGAAGCATGGCCGGCGCAACGGTGGGTTTTTTTGGCAAGCTGCCGAGCCACGGCGACTTCATCGAGCGGCGGGTCGACAGTGAGTTCCGCGACCGCTGGGACGAGTGGATGCAGCGTTGCATCGTGGAGAGTCAGCAGGAGCTGGGCGGCCGCTGGCTCGACTGCTATCTGACCAGTCCGATGTGGCGGTTCTATCTGTGCGACGGGGTTGCCGGTTCCGCGAGTTATGCCGGTGTGCTGTTACCGAGCGTCGATCGGGTCGGGCGCTATTTTCCCCTGACCGTCGTGGTGCAGCTGCCAATCGGGATTGCGGCTGCCGACTTCGCGCAGGCCGCGGCGGGTTGGTTCGAGGAGATCGAGCAGCTCTGCGGCGATGCCCTGCAGAACCCGGAGTTTGACCTCGGCGCCTTCGATGCGGCGTTGCAGGCCAGTGCAGACAAGCTGGCGGGCGTGGATAACCTGCCGGCCGGGCAGCTGTTTCCTGGAAATTCGTCGCAGTGGCACTGGCCGACCGTTTCAGTCGGTGAGTTTGCTCCCGCCGTCAGCTCCCCGTTGATGCTGCTCGCGCAAGGTGCCCTGCGGCCCATGACAATGTGGTGGACAGCCGGCTCCGAGTTGATCGAGCCGTGCGTGTTGTTGAACCGCGCGCTGCCGCGGCCTGATTCATTTGCCGCCCTGTTGGCCGGCACCTGGAACGACGGACGCTGGGACGGCGAAGTCGCGCCAGCGCCGGTCGAGTCTGTCGACTCGCTCGTGTCCGACTTTCCATACACGCTGGAGAGCGGTGCCGCGTCCGATGCCGGCACCGTGCGCAAGGACAATGAGGACCACTATCTGTTGCGTGATGACGCACGGCTCTGGGCCGTGGCGGATGGCATGGGAGGGCACAGAAACGGCGCGGTTGCGAGCCAGATGGTCGTCGATGCGCTCAGCGCGCTGGAGCCGATGTCCAGCCTCAATACCGCGTTCCAATCGATTACAACTTCGCTCGAGGGTGTCAACGCGGACCTGAGGCGCGGGGCTGTTGGCATCAGTAGTGGAAGTGGCTCTACCGTGGTGGCACTGGTAATCCGCGGAGCGGAATGGGGCGTTTCCTGGGCCGGTGACAGCCGTGCATATATCTTGCGCGCCGGCGCGCTTTCGCAGCTCACGCGCGACCACTCGGCTGCCCTTGAAGAGCCTTCGCCCGACGGCAGCCCGACGGCGCCCGGAGAGATCACGCGCGCCGTCGGCGGCCATGATCAGCTGGACCTCGAACACGTCGCCGACCTCATTGCGGCCGGTGACCGGTTTCTGCTGTGTAGTGATGGTTTGTATGGCACCTTGGAAGAGTCCATGTTGGTCGAGTGCCTGCAGAGGGCATCTGCCCAGGAAGCCTGTACCGCATTGATCGACGCGGCGCGAGCCGCCAATGCTCGCGACAACATTACCGCTGTTGTAGTAGATGTGAAGGCATAACAGATGGCCGTAGACCCTCGGGACCGGCAGACACGCGCCAGGGAACCGCGCGACGATGGCACACGCGTGCGACAGGCACCGAAAGACGGAACGAAGATCCGCTCCGAGGATACTTTGGTGCGGCCAAATGCCGGCTACTCGCTTTCCGTTGACGATGTCGGCGCGGCTGGCGACACAAGGGTCCGTGATTATCCTCCCGATCCTCAGCGTACGGGCGGACAGGCGGGGATGGACTTCGGTCCGGGCTACCGCCTGCGCGAGCGCTACGAGCTGGACGAGATGATCGGCCAGGGCGCCATGGGCCAGGTGTGGCGCGCGAAGGATCTGCTGGGCGAGGAAGCCCTCGACCGCAACCCGTATGTTGCCGTGAAGGTCCTCAACAGCGATTTCGAAGCTCGCCCCGATGCTTTCATCGCTTTGCACCGTGAGGCCACGCGGGCCCAAAAACTGGCGCACCCGAACATCGTCACAGTATACGTGTTTGATCGAGACGAACGGTCGGGGCGCGCATTCATCGCAATGGAGTTGCTGGAGGGCAGGCCGCTGGACCACGTGCTGCGCAAGGCCGGGCCCGGCGGGTTGCCCCGCGACCAGGCTATGCCCATCATCCGGGGTATGGCTGAAGGCCTTGCCTACGCACATCGCAAGGGCATAGTTCACTCAGACTTCAAGCCGGCGAACGTCTTTCTGACCGGGGACGGCACGCCGAAAATCCTCGACTTCGGGATCGCGCGAGCCGTGCAGGTCGCGGATCAGGTTGCCGGTATGCCCGTACCTGACTCGCTGCGTGACCAGCGGGACGACAGTGGATTTCAGGGCTACACCGTCAATTATGCACCACCGGAAACACTGGCGGGCGCAGCGCCGAGCACTTCTGAAGATGTGTTCGCGTTGGGAGTCGTGGCCTACGAGTTGGTTTCGGGAAGCCACCCCTTCAAGCGGATGTCGGCGCTGGAGGCGCAGTCCGCCAACATCGAACGTCCAGCGCTGCGGGGCCTGAAGCGCCGCGAGTGCAACGCGATCGAGAAGGCGCTCGCTTACAACCCCGCACAGCGATTTCCCGACGCCGGCGCCTTCCTGCGAAACCTGCAGGGCACGCCATTAATACAGCAGGCATTGGCAGTCGCCGTGGGGGTGTTGTTGATCACCGCTGGAATCCTTTGGTACCGCAGTTACCTGGATTCGCAGCCGCGCGAGCCACTCGAGAGGCTGCCTGCGCAGGTGCAGCAGAAGTTCCGCGAAAAAATCAGTGCTGGCAACAACGACCTGGACTATCTGCGGCGCACGCATGACATCAGCATCAGCCAGGATGCGGCCAGCGACTTCGGTGAAGCGTATCAGCTGCACGAAAAAGATCCGCAGGCGGTGAGAGGCCTCGAGATTGCGGCCGACTATGCCATCGAGTGGTACGGCAAGCTTGCGGACCGCCGGGAAGCCCTGGCGCAACTGCAACTGTTTCGCTCCCGGAGCGATTTCTATCAGACGTATAAACCGCTGCAGAAGGCTATTCACGCCGCGGGCGGCGAGTAGGGGGCAACATGTCAGTTCGAAGAACAATCCCGCGTGCGGTGCTGCTCCTGGCTTCTGCGGGTGTGTTGTGCACCTGCGTGTCCGAACCGGGTGTCGCTGCGGCCGCTGCCAGGACTACGGCGACTGAGGGCATGGTGACCCGCCAGGACCTCGAAATCGTGGATTGCCTGTTGCCCGGAGT
>JAXDQF010000461.1:0-4695 GCA_034668025.1 Gammaproteobacteria bacterium
ACGAAAGACTCAACTCAGATGGTCGGCTCATTCTCCAGTTGCACAACTGGGAGGTGGAGCACCAGCACGGCCCTCTCGGCGATCCAGAGCTCCGTCCCTATGGCAATGGGGTCCTCCTGTGGTTCGAGTTGGAGGACTATGAGGCTGCCGTGCAGCGGGCTGCGGCACTGAATGTTGAGATCGTCAAGCCGAGCCACCGCAACGAGAACCTGAACTGGGAGCTCTGGCTGCGTGATCCGGACGGGTACATGGTTGTGCTGACCAGCCCCTTGCCTGGGCCAACCCAATCGGGTCAGCTGTCGTGACATATGCAACGGGTGTCATGCGGAACAACAACGTAAGCATGACGCTCTGTGGAATCAAATCGAACGCAATACGTTTGCCCTGCGAGGAGGGCTCGAGTCCGTCGGCGACGCACATGATGCCGGCGTCTGTCTCGTTGTATGTGTGTTAGATCGCATTTTATATCCCACTTTCTCTATAGGATCTGGAGCCTGCCGGCTCGGCAGTAGTCGAGTCATGGGTCCCGCGTGAATAACCCGGGAGAGTTAGCAGGGAGGCCAAAATGGAATCTGGAGTTAGACTGCGCGCAGGGTGGCTGTCAGCGACATTAATCGCATTGGGCGCCACTCTTGGTTGCACGCCGCACCGTGCGTCGGACCCCCAGTCCCCCGCGGCAGGTGAAAATGTTCTCGAGATGAAGGACGGGACGCCGGGTCCGGATGGCGTCGTCCTGCCTCGCTCTCCAGGGGAGAAGCCTCTCGAATCTGCTTGGCTGGCAAAGCGGAACGAGCGGTACGCAGGACTGTTTAAGGGTACCCAGTGTGATGTGCTGCTGGTGCCGATGCAGGTGGAGGGCGGCGGCTTTGACCGTCCCTCTCGCGACATCATGACGGCGGACTTCGCCCGGGCTCTCGACTCCGTGGGCCGGTGTGTCGCCGATCCTTATCTTGTCGATATCGCCCTCGGCGAGGGTTTGCGCCGGCGTGATCCGGAACAGGTGTTGGCGCTGGCTCGCACGCTCAATGCTGGTGAGATCATCACGATCTATTCGGGACACTATGCGCCCGGGCAGATGCGCGTAACACTGCAGCGCAGTCGCGTAGACCGCGGGACACGTTTGCCACCGGCTTCGATCGCAGCTCGCAGTCTGGAGTTCGCCGGCTACGACCACGAGCATCCGTCGTTTACCGTGTTCCGCGCGCATCTACCGGAAATGCTGGCGGCGCTGGGTATCAAGACGAATCCTGCGGCTGTGGACAAAGTGCGGGGCGGCAGCATGCCCGCGGCGCTACCTCGATCGCTCGATGAGTATCTGCGTCCCAATCCAAATCCGGCACAGGGCGCCCTGTCAGCTTCGGCGGCACTGATGTTTCTCGCCATGCAAGCACCTCGCGAATGGCGCGCAACGGATCGGCTATTTACCAAGGCATGGGTCGCGCTGGATTCGGTAGACGATGTGGACCCTGCTGTGCGTCGCTTGCGCGCCCGCATTCTGTTGCACCTTTATGAGCGGCCCTACGCGCTTTCCCTCATTGGCAACGACACCGGTCCGGAGGCCGACGGTCTGCGGGCTGTGCTCAACGGAAATTTGCCGCAAGCACGGCAGGCTCTCGCTCAGGTGCGCAGCCCGTGGGAAAAATTCTTCCTGGGCATCGAAGTAGTGGATCTCGAATTGGGGTATTCGCGCGATTCACGGGCTTCGACGCGGCAGGTGTTGGACCTGTTCGAGGGATCGCCGTTCGCACCTTTCGTGTATCGACGGCTCCTGGAGCGCGAAGGATGGAGTTTGACCAGGACCAGGGACATGATCTCTGTTCTGGACCGTGCCATTCCACAGACCACGAGCGGCGTGCTCGCTGTACCGCAAGCCGCGGCGGTGGCCGAGTCGAACGGCCCGGATGCGGAACTGGCTTCGATCAGGCAGGTCCACCGGCTGATCGAAGAGCAACCTCGTCTGTGGTGTTGTACTTCATTCTCTACCGACCCGCGCGCATCAGATCTGTTGGACATGTTGGACAGTCGTATCGAGCATACGCTCCTGCGTCAGGCCTACTACTCCGTGTTCCCTCAGTCCCAGAACCACAGAGCCTTGGAAATTCTCGCCAGCTACGACGATGAGCTGGCCGGCAGTCCTCATGCGGAAAGCATGCGGGCCCTCATCAACCGCAAGCTGATCGACTCCGGAGAGCTCGAGCAACGCGAGGAACGAACGGTGAATTTGCACACTGCGGCGCGGCTGGCAGCCTGGCTCGAGCAGGCACAGACATCCGACTCGTATGTGGCCCTTTCGTACATGGATACAAAGCCTGAGGATCCGGCTTTGCAGTCTCTGGTCCGCGTGTCGGATGACTATCCGCTACGGCCGTATTGGCGGAGCGCTTCAGGGGATAACTCCACCAAGGTGGAGCGGTTGGTCTTCAGTACCGATGAGGCCGGAGCGCTGATAGAACTGCTGGATGAAGGCTCGGGCGACGCGCGCTCAGGTTACCTGCAAGAACTTGCGGCTCGCTTTCGGGGCGGGCAAGCCGCAACGTACCGGAGAATGAAGGAGCTGCCTTCCAGCCTCAAAAACGCACCGCACTATCGTGCTGAAATCGAGGCTGATCCCGATAACTGGGAAATCTATCGGACATTGGCCCGGCTTCAGCTGCAAGAGAAGGCGTATGCAGATGTGCAGCGGACCATTCTCACGTATCCGCCGTTCATGGAAACTCGACCGAAGGACCCGGTCACGTTGTCGAATTCCGCATCGGAATGGGGGCACAACCTCCTATGGCAGGGTGCGATCGATGAGGCTCAGCCACTACTCGGGAAGGCTGCCGGTTATAACACCGGATCTGACCGCGGAGGTTGGGCGGCGGCTCGTCTGGCATTGTTGGACGCACGTTATCCGGATGCCGCAGAGTCGTTTCTGGAGATCGGCGGCCAGTACCATGATCTTACCGCCTACCGTGAGCTCGTGAGTTTGCAGTTCGCTGCAGGGCAGGACTCATCCGCCTGGTCGCTGTTCGGCAAGCTGACTGACCGTTACAAAACCGCAGGATTCTGGATTGCAGCGATGGTCGGACACCGCCGCGCCAACCTGTCGCCGAACGACTTGGGTGGGTGGTACGGCGAGCGATTGAGAAAGATGAATGCGGGCGCAAATCCCGACGATCTACGACAGCATGCCTTTCTGGAGCAGATCATCGATCGTGAGTTGGGTGCGGATCTGCCGGGAATCATGCAGAGTCTGGCAACCGGCGCGGACGTGGCCGTCCACGCGGACGGCAGGATCTATTCGATGCGTGCGTCCGATGAGAACCCGGCAGCAATCGGACCGAGTGAGTTCGGCAAACAGCGTCATCCGAAGCTCACGTTGCAGAGCCGCCCACCGGATCGATACGTCGCGGCGACAGAGGCGCTGCTTGCATTGCAAGCCGGCAAGTACCCCGAGGCAATGTCGAAATTCGACGAGCTGAGCGCCTATTACAGTATCGAGCGGGACTGGATGCTTCCGTATTTTGCCTATAGCGCAGCGAAGGCCGGAGACAGCGTCGGTTTGAGCACCTATCTCGAAGGCGTACCGTCGGAGTCCAAGCAACGGTTCGAGGTAACGCTGGCACGGGCGGTCTTCGCCGCTATGGCCGGGAAATCCGCTGATGCCCGCGCTCTGTTGGAAAGTGACGCGGAAAACTGGGCTTATTTTCACACCGATCATTTCCCCCATAGCGCCTACCAATACATCAACGTATGTGCTCTCCTATACGAGGCCACTGGCGATCAGTTGTACCGGGATGCCGCCTTGCGCATGGCGCGGCTCGTTCGGCGCATCGAGCCGGCGTTTGCTTACGGACACGCGGCCGTCGCCTATTTGAGTACGGACGCGAAAGAGCAGGTGGACGCCCTCGCGACCGCCCTCTATCTCGACCCCCAGTCGAGATGGGCCAGGAAGGCTTCCTCGTCCTTGCAGGCTGCTGCCCTGGCCTCGCTGGCACGTAACGGCAATCCATTCGCCCGCGGGGACAGCAAGAAGAAATGGTTGCAAATCAACATTGAGACCGCTGCGTTCGAAGACTAGACGTTCGATCCACCCACGCGGGGACGCACTCCACGGCTCCCAAAGTGTCTGTCGGACGTCCGGAAGTCGTATCCACTTTGAATGTATGAAAGTGCACGGGCGCCGCTGTTATGCGCTGAAAATGGACGCGCCGCGTCAGATTGCGCCAGATAGCGCCAGACGCTCAGCCAAGTTGTCGGCCTTGGCTGACGGGTTTCAATCCATTTCCGGATGTTTCACGCGATCCGTGGGCAAGTGCAGACGGATTCAAGGACCTTGGGCTTCTTATCAAGGGAAGAGCGCGGCATTAGGATCTCTCTCGCCGATCGAGCCGCAGCGCTCGTGTCAGCGGTATCGGCAGTGAGAGATTCAACATGGAATTCAAAGAGGAAGTCGTAGCGGCGGTAAATTGCGGCCGCGGTACTGAAACAGTAGTGCGGAATCTGTATCCGCTGGTGACGTCGTGTTTGCCTTCCACCGAGGCGGCAAATGGGCCGGAGCCATCCTCGATCGAAGCCGATCGCGCCGGGCCGGACGCGCCGATATCAGTCTGGTGGGACCACCTGCCCGGCGTGGACCTTCGATAGTTAGGCGGCACTCGCCATCGGGGCGACTCTGACGACAATCATCACCACGATCACGCCGGTTGGTGC
>JAXDQF010000462.1:0-19050 GCA_034668025.1 Gammaproteobacteria bacterium
GGCTATCACGGCGTCGGATTCGGCGGCATTTCGGTGGGCGGAATTCTGCCGAACCGGAAAATGTGGTCCAACTCGATGTTGCCCAGCGTCGATCACCTTGCTCACACCCACGACTTGGCGAAAAACGCATTCTCACGTGGGGAGCCCGCTCACGGCGTGCATCTGGCTGAAGAGCTTGAGCGGCTCGTCACCCTGCACGACGCGTCGACAATCGCCGCAGTGATCATTGAGCCGATTGCCGGCTCCACGGGCGTGTTGATTCCGCCACGCGGCTACCTGAAGCGCATCCGTGAGATCTGCGACCGTCACGGCATCCTGCTGATATTCGACGAAGTGATCACAGGATTCGGACGTACAGGCGCACCCTTCGCCTCGCAGGAATTCGGTGTCACGCCGGACATCCTGACGGCAGCCAAGGGACTCACCAACGGCTGTATCCCCATGGGCGCGGTCATCGCCCGCAAGTCAGTGTACGAAGCGTTCATGCAGGGACCCGAGAACGCCATCGAGTTGTTTCACGGCTATACGTATTCAGCTCATCCAACAGCCTGCGCAGCGGGGCTTGCCACGCTCGGCATCTATGAGCGCGAAGGACTTCTAACACGTGCCAAGACATTGGCCAGTGCCTGGGAAGAGGCAGCTCACTCGCTGCGCGGCCTGCCGCATGTCATCGACGTCCGCAACTATGGATTGATCCTCGGATTGGAGCTGGAGTCCATCCCCGGCAAACCAGGCGCCCGGGCATTTGACGTGTACGCGAAGTGTTTTGAGCGTGGTTTGTTGACGCGACAGACGGCGGACATCATTGCGCTGTCGCCCCCGTTGATAGTGGAGCCAGCGCAGATAGATCAGATCTTCACGACCCTGGGTGAGGTACTGCGGGCCGCATAATGAAAACGGCCGAAGCGTTTGACCGCTTCGGCCGTAAGATCAACTCTCATCATTGTTCACACGACGTCTTTAGACTCGAGGCTCTTCCTGGTGGCGTCCACGCAATTGCTTCATCTTCGAGAAAATCATCCAAGCCAGTGCGGCTACGATGACAGCGCTTCCGACGAGCATTTCCATATCCGCTACCGTGAATCCCCGGGACGTCGCGATGGTTACTGTCTCCATAGCGCACCTCCTACTAGCGAGCGGTTTCAATCAGCGGGATTTTGATCAGCGTGGCTAGTTTCCACGGATTGCGTCATCGCTGCGCTGCCGGGTAGCGGATCTGCGACATGTATCACCGGACAGGTGAATTATGTTTAGCCGGCAGACCCGCCGCTCTCAGCGGCGGAGTTTGGCGTGCGCCTCACGACGTCGTGATGGATTGCAGGCGAGCGCTTCTACGGCGCGTTTGACTCGAAAATAGCGTAAATCTTGCTGCAATCCTCCAACACCTCCCAGGTTCCGGAGAACCCCGCAGGAACCACGAAAGCATCGCCGGCGACAAAGGTGTTGCGCTCTCCCGACGCACTTTCGATGACCACTTTACCCGCGGTCATGACACATAACTCGTTCTCTGTGTAGACAACGCGCCACTTGCCCCGCGTTGCGGCCCAACGCCCGGCGAAGAATTGTTGGGTGGCTTCATTGAAGTAGTTGGAAACCCGGGTCACCGGTTTGCCGGCAACGAGTCGGTCGGGTGCCGGCTCGGCGACGTCCGTCGCCACCGGCCCATCGAGAACCACAATTGAAGTATTCATTGCCGCATCGTAACGCAGCTCCCACGGAATTGGGCGCAGGGGCCCCAACTCCGTGGGTGGCTCCGTGGCATTAATTCTTGGCCACGGCTTCCGGGCTGGCACGTTCTATCCGCACGGTAACCCTGCGGTCGAACGCATATCCGTCCATATCACCTTCAGTCGTCGTTGCTTCCTCCTTTCCATGTGCCTCCACGATGATGTGGTCCGGAGAAACACCGGCCGACGCGAGGACTGCAGCGACAGCGTCGGCGCGTCGCTTCGACAGGGCCTCATTCACAGCCACTGATCCACGTGGATCGGCGTAACCGGAAACCCGGACCTTCGCATCAGGCAGCGCTGCAGCAAGCGCACCCAACTTCATCAACGGCGACATCGCCTGAGTCTGGATCGAGTCGTCGTTGGTCCTGAAACCCAAGTCGGTCTGCACCTCGTCGGTGTGGCTCAGGGCCAGATCGAGTTGCTCGCCGTGCTCCTGCTCATGGGCCAGCGAGCCGTTGAGCTCGGTGACGTTTTGCGCAAGACGCGTACGGTCGCTTTCACTCTTGTCGAGGCCGGCGGCAAGCTCACCGCGAGCGACGACCTGTTTGTGATAACGGTCACCGATCCACGCGCCGGCCGCTGCGCCGACGATGGCACCGATCGGGCCACCGGCTGCCGCACCGACTGCGAGTCCGGTCACGACGCCAATATTTTCATGTTTCGAAGCGGCCTGTTTCGACGTGGCCGGCTTGTCCTGTTTCAGCGCTTCGGTCTGAACCGTTACCGTGTCCCCGGCATGCACCGGCAGCGCGGTCATGCAAGCGACGGCGACGGCCAAGGCAACTGAACGATAACGCGTCTGGGTGGTCATGGTCTTCATGTCGAGGTCCTCTGTGAGGGTGTCTGGTTCTGGCGGAACAATTCGTCCCGACCTGTGAACAGTTCACCGCACAGGACAGTGGCCCCCGTGACGGAAATACGGCAGGCTGACGATGACTGATGGCGAAATGTGGCAAAGGACCTCGGATGAAGACCCGCACCCTGTGGACGCTCGGCTGGCTGGCCCCGGCCGTCCTCGTTGCCTGCGCAACAAATCATCCGAAAGCGGCTGGCACCGCAGGAAAAGTGACGCCGCAGATGCGGTCTGGAAGCAACGAGCTGCGCACCTACCAGCTGCTCGAGTGGATCGCTCCGGATGATCGGACGCTCCTAGTGAATGGGGTCGACCGGTCGTTGTACCGGGCCAGTTTCAAAGGTCAGTGCACCGGATTGCGGTTGGTTGATACCATCGCCTTCATTGTCCAGACGCCACCGCAGGTGGATAAGTACGAAGGGGTCGTACTGCCGGATGGGACACGCTGTGCATTCACATCAATTACTCGGCTCGAGACGGGAATTGCCCCGAGCGCTCCGGGCAAGAGCAGTCCTGCCACCGAAAATCCCTAACGGCACCAGACGATGAGCGGAGAAGTCCGCAATCACGCAGCCGACGGCGAAAAGCGACCTTTGCCCAGCCGCACAGCCTCACGCGAAGTCCGGCTCATGGCCGCTGAACTGCTCCCCGCCTTCTACGACCAACTCAAGCACATCGCACAACGCGCGCGCTCGCGTCTCGGGGGGAATCAAACACTCCAGACCACGGCACTGGTTCACGAGGCATTCCTGCGTCTGCGACATTCACCGAGCTTCGCTGATGAAACGCACTTCCTGCGTGCCGCAGCGCTGGCCATGCGGCATGCATTGATCAACTACGCGGCTGCCCGCGTTGCAGATAAACGTGGAGGCGGACAAGTTCACCTCACGCTGTCGAATGCTGAAGCGATTGGAGTCGATACAGATGAAGGACTGCTCGCGCTGAATGAGGCGCTCGAGCGTCTGTCGGCGCAGATTCCGCGACTGGCGGACGTCATTGAGTGCCGCTTCTTCGGCGGCTACAGCGAGGAAGATACTGCACGCACGTTGGGTCTTTCATTGCGCACAGTCCAACGCGACTGTCTCAAGGCGCGCGCGTGGCTCTATCGGGAGCTCGGAGGCGCGATCTGAGTTTCCGCGACCGTGCGAGCGCGAATTGTTTCCGGATGAGTGTCGCCCAGTTGGGCGCTCAGGACACTCAGGGCGGGATTCAACACATCCGCGGCTCCCGGGCGCCTGGCGGCAATCAGTGCCTCACCCAACCGTTCCCGAAGCAACGCCAGATTCCAACCTGATCCGGCAAATCGCGCCAGCAGCGCCACCCCTTCCTGCAGCGGAACGATGGCATCGGCCGGCCGACCGGCTGCCAAATCAATTTCCCCCAGATATTGCAACACCTGCGACAGCACCGAATCGGCGCGTCCGCCCAGCTCCCGCAATTGCGCGGCCGCTGCCACCAACTGCGCGCGCGCCCCGGCGAGGTCACCCTGCCTGAATTTCAGGTTCGCCACACTGGTCTGCGCGCTCAACGTGGCGAGGTTGTTCGGGCCGTATTGCGCAAGCGAGGTATCGTAGACAGCCTCCGACGTCGCGCGCGCGGCTTTCACATCTCCAGTCGCCAGTTGCGCATCCGCCAGAAACAAACGATTGCGCACAGCGACCGGACTGGCGGCACCCGCGTAGCGAGTGGCCAGATCAACGGCCTCAATGGCAACCGGCAATGCCTGGGCGCCGCGACTTGTGAGCGTCAGAACTTCTCCATACAGCCCCATCACCGCGGAGACGGCTGCAGAATCACCTGCCAACGCGCGCTCGTGCTCGGTCGCATCCTTCAGCGGGCCCTCCGCTTCGCGAATGTGCCCGGTGCGAAATTCCAGTGTTCCCATGTTGCCGAGCACGATCTGTGCATCCAGCTCGCCATCGAGCCCCAATGCCTCGTATACGGCGATCGTCTCGCGAAACGCCGCCAGAGCATCCTCGAGCCGGTTGGCCGCAGTCAGCGTAATGCCGTGGGAGTTGTATAGGATCGCTGTTTCGCGGTGAATGCGCCCGGACAGCGCGATGCGTTGTGCAATAGCCGAGGTTTCCGTCGCGCTCGCAGCTTTGAGATTGCCAGTGGCACGCAGCACGCGCGCCTTGACGGCAAGGCCCTCCAGTCGCTCTTCCGCATAGCGGTTCGGCTGCTGGTTCCAGAACGCTTCGGCCTGGGAAACCAACTGGGTGGCGCGATCCGCATTCCCCTGCAGTACCACATTACTCGCCAGCTTCTGCCGCGCGTCCGCCAGGGCCGCAGGATCGGTATCCGGTCCCGCCTGGCTGATAAAAGTCTCCAGCAGCGCCGAGGCACCCTTCTGGTCTTCCAGGGCCCCATATAAATCAGCCAGGGTCAACACGATCTGGCCCTCGAGATGGGGTTGCGACCGATACTCCCGCAACACACGCAAGGCGCTGTTATCAATCATCGCCTTCGCAGTGGCCGGCTGCGAGCCCCGCTCTTCGATTGCCGTCCGGAACAAGCGCGTCAACTGGTAGCGAACAGCTTCCTCACGGGCCGCATCCCGGCGCGCTGCATCGCGCTCAGTCTCGGCGCGCCGCGCTTGCCAGGCAGCCGTACCGAGACCGGCCGCCAGAGAAACCAACACCGCGGCAACGGCAACCGTCACCCACCGGTAACGGCGCAAGGTACGGCCAAACACGTACAGCCGCGCGCCGGCACGCGCCGCCACGGGCTCTCCATTCAGGGCATGATCAATGTCCCCTTTGAGGGCATCAACGGTGGCGTAGCGGTGTTGCGGCTCCTTCCGCGCAGCCTTCGCCACAATCGCATCAAAATCCCCACGCAACGCCCGCGCCGCAAACGGTGCCCCACTGATCTCGGCGGCGCGGCGACTGGGAACGGGCGCGGACTCATCCAGGATGACCCTGACAGCCTGGGCGATCGGGCCGCCGGCACGCAACCAGGGTTGGGTGTCGGTCAGCAACTCGAACAACAACAGACCCAACGCATAAACGTCGGTGGCCGTGGTCACAGGCTGTCCCAACAATTGCTCCGGGGCAGCCGCCAGGGGAGTCAATGGAGCGGCCGCGGCCTGGGTCAGCTCGGGTCGATCCACATCAATCAGCTTGGCGATACCGAAGTCGAGAAGCTTCACCTGGCCCTGGGGCGTCACGAGAATGTTCGCCGGCTTCAGATCGCGATGCACGATCAGGTTACGATGAGCGTAGGCCACGGCCTCGCACACCTGCACAAACAACTGCATCCGCTGCTCCAGCGATGCATTGGTGGTTGCACAGTAATCAGTGATCGGCCGGCCCTCGACGAACTCCATCACCATGTATGGACGCTCGTCGGAAGTCACACCCCCGTCATAGAGCCGGGCAACGCCGGGGTGTTCGAGGCTGGCCAGAATCTGGCGCTCGATGTGGAACCGGGGCAGCTCCGCTACCGATTCCTGCCGTAACAGCTTGACGGCCACGCGCTGCTGGAAATCGCCTTCCGCCCGCTCAGCCTCATACACAACCCCCATTCCACCCCGGCCAATCCTGCGGGTGATCCGCCAGGCACCGATCCGGGTGCCTGGCGGGATGTCTTCCAACAGCGGCTCAGTGACGAGCATGGCCGGGGTGGACAAAAAGCCCCCCACTGCCTTCGCCGCACTCAACAGGCTGCGGACCTCCGCGTGCACGGCCGGATCGTCCGCGCACTTGCGGTCGAGCACGGACAATCGCGATTCGACCGGCAAATCCAGCAGCTCATCGAGCAACCCATCGACACGGGCGAGTTGAGGGGCGGAAAGATCGGACACCAATGTCTATTTCGTCGACTTTGGCTCAGGTTTACGGAACTTAAATATGAATTGATCGGTCTTGCCGCGGATCGCCGGGTCGAACACCTTGGCACTGTGATCGTCCTGCGCGTTGACCAGCACCTTGCTCTCGCCGGCAAACAGAAAACCGGCGGCCAGCACTTCCGATTTCACCGCTGCCGGATCGATCCGGTGCAAAGTGGAGGTATCCCGAGATGCAGACCCGGCGGCGGCGGCGTGATCCACCACGATGTACACACCACCCGGCTTGAGGGCCTCGAATACCGACTTGTTGAAGGCGGCGATGTCGATGTTGGGTACGTTGTGGACATCATGATAGTTCTGAGCGGTGAACACGATGTCGGCCGGCTCGGAAACTGTAAGCGACGCAAGAGGTGCTACCTGCACGACGATGTTTGAGTACGCCGGATCGGAAGCGAGCGCCGTTGTAGCAGCCGCCGGATCCGGAGAATCGGCCGGGGCAGTAGGACGTCGGGGCGGCGAAACCGCATACACGTGCCCCTTGGGCCCCACCACTTTGCTGAGAATACGCGTGAAATAACCGTGGCCGGGCACCAGCTCTACGACGGTTGAGCCGGGCTTGACGCCTGCAAACAGCACCGTCTCGGCGGGCTTGCGATTGGCGTCGCGCTCTTTGTCCTCGGCGGGTCGACCGGGATCGGCCACCGCCGCCGCGATGTAAGACGGGATTTTCTCAGCCGCCTGCAGCGGGATGGATCCCAGTGCGACCACGGCGCAACACGCAACCAGAACAGCATTACGAAGCATGGGTCTCTCCTTGGATGGGAGCCGCAGTGTGCCCGAATTTGCCCGAATTGCTCCATCTCGCCACCCCAATCGCGGCCCACAGTGACTGTCATCCGCAAGCGAGGGCCGCCCCATGCTCCCTAATTTGAAAGTCTGGCTGAATCACTTCGAGTATCACTCCGAGCATCCCCGTCGACTGCCGGAAGGGATTCCCAACGTCCTGACTGTCACAGAGCGGCACCTGATCGCCCCCTCCATTGCAACTTTTCAACTCGGGGAACAGTCCTCGGGGGGCAGCCTGCTGCGCGCGGCGTATCGGTTTGCGCAGCAGCACGCAGCTGCCGAGGTCGCGCGGATTACCGAGCTGCTGATTCGGGAGGAGCAACAGCATGCCCTGCTGTTGAAGGGCTTCATGGCGGAACACGGCATCCCGACCCGGCAGCGCCATTGGACCGACCGGGTCTTTCGGCGGCTGCGCAAGCTGGCCGAGCTGGAGTTTGCCCTGGGCGTACTGTTGACCGCGGAGCTCATCGGCAATGTGTATTACCGCGCTCTGGAAAATGCGACCGGGTGTCAGCGGCTGCGATTGCTATGCCGGATGCTGGTGGCCGACGAGCTGGCGCACGTGGGATTCGAATCGGATCTGCTGTTGTCGATGCGCGCCGAGAAGTCGGCGCCGGTCCGTTTAGCGATGGATCTGGCCCACCGGACGTTCCTGATGGGTACGGCCCTCGTGGTATGGACCACTCATCGGGCCGTTCTGAAGCGCTCGGGCTATGGGCTGACCGGGTTCCTCAAAGCGTGCGCCGCCCAGTACCGGTTTTACTTACTGCCGCCTAAACCTTGTCTGTCGAATGTTCAGCAGTGAGCAGCTTGGCTTCCATCCACCTGCGAATCCGTACAGCGTCGGCGACCCGCGTGTTCTTGCCAACGGAGTTCAGGAGGACGATGACAACAGTACGGCCCTGTATGACGGCCTGCATCACCATGCATCGACCCGCTTCGGTGATGTAGCCCGTCTTCTGGACGATGATGTTCCAGGTCGGGTTCGATACGAGTGCATTCGTATTACGGTACTCGAGGGTTCGCCGCCCAACCCGGACCGAATAACCCCGGTCGGTCGAGTATTCCCGGATGACGGGATTCTCGGACGCCGCCATCACAAGCTTCGAGAGGTCCTCGGCGCTGGCGACGTTGTCACAGGACAGGCCGGCCGGATCGACAAAATGGGCGCTGGTCATTCCCAGCTTGCGGGCCTTGGCGTTCATGGCCTGCACAAAGGCCGGCAGTCCGCCCGGGTAATTGCGTCCCAAGGCATGGGCCGCCCGATTCTCGGAAGACATCAGGGCCAGGTGAATCAGGTCACCGCGGGTCAGGGTCGTACCCAGCACCAGGCGGGAGGGGGCACCCTTGCCCACAATCCGGTCTTCGGTCGTGAGCTGGATGGGCTCATCGAGGGGCAGGCCCGCATCGGCGACCACCAGGACGGTCATCAGCTTGGTGATGGAGGCAATGGGCGCCGAGACGTCCGCCTTGCGTGAATACAGGACCGAGGAATGGGTCGAGTCCAGGACGAGCGCAGAACTGGAACGCAGGTCCGGCTCATCTGTGCGCACGCGCACAGTGTGATTCGCTCGATGGTGGGCCTGGGAGACTGAGGTGACCAGGGCCATGCACATGAGACCCATCACGGACAGTTGTTTGCTACGGATCATTCGACGTGTTGCCTTCTAACCAGCCCCGATGAAGTGTAGCAGACCATATGGAAAACAGGGGCGGCGTGATCCAACCTGTGGTTCCGGTCAGCTGCGCGCGCTCATTTATGTAACGGCATCCGGGTGCGATCCCTTGAATGCTTGGCTCAGCATCGAACGGTTCCCCCCGGCCGCGCCGTGGTACAGAATCCGTCATGGCGGAAGTATCGGTGAGCTTTCGAGTTGATTTCAGCCCGGACTGTGCGGTGGGTCCGGGCAAGATCGCCCTGCTCGAGCACATCAGCAGCACCGGGTCCCTGTCGGAAGCGGCCCGCAAGCTGAAGATGAGCTATCGGCGGGCGTGGCTGCTGCTCGAGGATCTCAACACCTCGTTTCAACAGCCGGTGGCCCAGATGAGTGTCGGTGGCCGGGGTGGCGGGGGTGCCTCGCTGACGCCGTTCGGCTCAGACCTGGTCGCGGCCTATCGGGCCCTGGAAACCCAGATTCGCAAGCGGGCCCAGACGGCTTTTCCACCAACAGCGTTGCCGGCTCCCGGCCCTGCTCCGGGGGAGGCCCACGCGCGCAAGCCGGTGAGCAGGCGGCGGATCAATCGACCTACCGCTTCGGCGTCACGTCCACGCGCGAAGCGGTAGGGTTGCAAAAGTAAGCGGTGCGGGTGGCTTACTTCGCTTTGGCTTTCGCAGCCTCGCAATCCTTCTTGCTCAATTCCAGGAAGCCCTGACCCTTGCAGGAATTCTGGCCCTTGCAGGAGTTGTTGGCGCCCTTGCAAGCCGACTGGCCCTTGCAGGAATTCACACCGGCGCAGTGCACGGTGGCTGCATCAGCGGCGAACGCGGAGTCCGCCAATACGGAACCGAACAGCATGGCCGCAGCGGTGGCGACGGCGAAACCCGGATTGTTTTTCAAACGCATTGTCGTGTCCTCTTTGAGATTTAGCGGCATCGCCGCGCAGGTGGTCCGCAGCAGATGACCGCGTCCCGGGGCGCTTTATTGCAAATGACGGGGTGGTTGCCGCGCCAGCCAGCGACTGATGAACGCATCGAGCGACAGCGCACCCGCACCCGCGATCGCGAGCCACAGAAACAGGGCCAGGTATTCGAACTCATCGAATCCCAGCAAGGTTTCCAGTGAATCGACGTCAGCCCATTTCGCAGCCTTGATGGCCACGATCATGGTCACACCGAGCGCGCCGGCGGAAATTCGTGTGAGCAGTCCCAGCAGCAAAAACAGGCCGCCGACAAACTCGATGCCCGAGGTCAGGGGTGTGAAGAAATGGGGAAACGGAATGCCCCAGCCAATGAAGTTCTCGGTGACCTGCGGCAGATTGTTGAGCTTGCCCCAGCCACTCAACAGGAACACCCAGCCCACGGTGATCCGGGCAAACAGCGGCGCGAGCCACAGGAGATGGCGGGCGACCCGCTCCGGCCAGCCAATGAGCCAATCTGCCAACATCCGCATGCTCGTCTCCCGTAGGTGGAGTTTCCGCGATCGCGACAATAGACCGTGACCCTGAGCACGTTATTGCATGAAATGATTCGACAGCAGGGCCGGTCTCCTGCAGGTGAGCCTCGAAAGTACCGCGAAGTGGACTGCCGGTGCCGGGTTCCGGCGCCGCCAGGGAATTCCCTTTCGACCCCGCCCGAGCGTTCCGTTAGAGTGTGCGGCTTACGCCGCTCATCCGGGTCCACGCACACTCATGATCGAATCAGGGCGGGGGGAAGCCACCGAAGAGCAGCTCGCACGCCTGCTCGAATCATTCCGCTCCGATCTCATGCGCTTCGCCTTCTGGCTGTCGCGCGATCGCTCCATTGCTGAAGACGTCGTGCAGGAAACGATGCTGCGAGCCTGGCGCGCCCGTAACGAGCTGCGCAATACCACCGCGCTTCGCCCCTGGCTGCTCACGATCGTCCGCCGCGAAAACGCGCGGCTCTACGAGCGCAAGCGCCTGCCCACCGTGGACCTCGATGAAGTCATTGCAAACCAGGATGTCGCGCTCGCGCTCAACGATGCGGATCCGGAGATCGCCGACCTGCGCCGCGCAATCCTGGCACTTCCCGATGAATATCGGGAGCCCATCGTGCTGCAGGTACTGGGTGGGTTCTCGACCGGCGAAATCGCCAAGGAGCTCAGTTTGACGGTGCCGGCGGTACTGACCCGCCTGTTCCGGGCCCGCAACAAACTCAGGGAAATGTATGGAATAGGCACCGCTTCCACCGAGGAGGCGCCATGACGCACGACGAAGCGCGCGAGCTGATTGGTGCCGTTCCGGACGAGGCGTCCGCAGAACTGTTGGCGCATCTGAAAACGTGCCCCGAGTGTCAGGCCTATCGTGAGGAGATGCTGGCGTTCAATGCCAAGCTCCGGCGCGCATTGGAGTTGGATTGGCAGAAGATCCAGCGCACTGCACCGTCAGGCGGACCGCCATCCGGATTGCTTTACGGCGGCGAAACGGCAACCGCCGCGCCTGTCCAACCCGGCGCGCCCGCAGCAGCCCCGGCGGCGCCGGCCCCCGTGGCGGCTACGCCCGTGGCCGACCGGGCAACCGTCAGCGTGCTGCAAAGAAAAGCGCGCGCACCCGTGGCGAAGCACAAGCGTCCGCGGCTTTTCGCGCTCGCAGCAAGCGTTGCGGCAGCACTGGTTGTCGGCGGCACCTTGTGGCTGAGCCGACCGTCGGAAAGCCTCGCAGCTGAAATTGTCACGCACGTCGAGGGTGAGCCCGACAGCTGGCACAAAACCCAACCTGTTTCTGCTGAGCAACTCGATGCCGTGTTGCGCAAGAGTGGCGTCAAGCTCGGCAACGGGATGGAGCCGGTCGTGTACGCGAGCAGTTGCTGGTTCCGTGGCCACTTTGTGCCCCACGTTGTCGTGAGCACGAAGGACGGACCGGTCACGGTGATGATCCTCCTGCACGAACGAGTCACCGCTGCACAGCAATTCAACGAAGACGGCTACGCCGGACTGTTGGTGCCTGCACACACTGGCAGCGTCGCTGTGTTGAGCCGCAAACCCATGAACCTCGAGCAGCCGGCTGCCGATGTAGTGCACGCACTGCAGACGGCCAACTAACCCAACTCGCCTGCACCCCGCGGCAAGGAACAAACCCCGCCGCGAGGTGCATTTCGAAGAGTAGATCCGACTCAGGGGATGGCGTCGACGCTCTTACCGTCGCTCTTGTAGACGACGCCTTCCTTCATCACGAAGCTGACTTTCTTCATCAGGCTGATGTCCTCCACGGGATTGCCTGGAACGGCGACGAGATCCGCAAGCTTGCCGGCCGTCACGCTGCCCAGGTCCTTGTCGTGTTTGAGCAGCTCGGCAGCGTGGGTTGTGGCCGCCTGCAGCGCGAACATGGCCGGCATGCCTGCCTGCACCATCAACTCGAACTCGTGAGCGTTCTCACCGTGCGGGTACACGCCTGCATCGGTACCAAAGGCAATCTTGACTCCCGCCTTGTAGGCACGACCGGCCGTCCCGAGAATCAACGGACCGATGGCGGCGGCCTTGGCCTGAACTTGTGGCGGATAGTAGCCGGGGATGAGGGCTTTGTGAGCCACATAGTCGCCCGCAATGATTGTCGGGACATACCACGTGCCATGTTCCTTCATGAGCTTCATGTCGGTATCGTCCATGTACGTGCCGTGCTCAATGGAATCGACTCCGCCGACCACGGCGCGACGGATTCCTTCCGCGCCGTGAGCGTGGGCCGCCACAGTGAAACCATAGTCGTGCGCGGTGCTGACGACCGCCTTGATTTCCTCGAGTGTCAGCTGCGCGTTGTCACCACTGCTGCTCTGGTCGAGGACGCCGCCTGACGGCATGATCTTGATTACGTCATCGCCTTTCTTGTAGTGCTCCCGCACGGCTTTGATCGCCTCGTCGGGACTGTTGATGATGCCTTCGGCCGGTCCCGGATCGCCCGCGAGGTTGTCGCGGTAACCGTCAGTCGGGTCCGCATGACCGCCGGTGGAACCAATCGGGCGGCCGGCCGTGTAGATGCGCGGACCGACGACCACACCTGCGTTGATGGCGTTGCGAAGTGCGGCCACTTCATTCGCACTGTCGCCGAGGTTGCGCACTGTTGTGAAACCGGCCAGCAACGTTCGCCGCGCGTAGACGGTGGAACGGACGACATAGTCGGCCGTGTTCCAGTGAAAATCATCGGTGTACGTGGTGGGTCCGAACTGGTTGCTCAGGTGGGTATGACTGTCGATGAGGCCCGGCAGGCAGGTCTGGGCGGACAGGTCAATTTCTGTCGCACCCGCCGGAGCACCCGATCCGGTGCCGGCCACCACTTCGCGCACGCGCTTGCCTTCGACGATGACGGTGGTCGGGCCCAACACTTTGCCGCCGATGACATCGACCAGGTGGCCACAATGGATCACACTCACCCGCGCTTCAGCGGCCGGGGCGGCGCCGGTGGGCGCATCGGCAGCCACGGCTGCGGAACCGCCTAGCGTGGCGATCATTCCGATCACTCCCGGGAGAGAGGACTTAACAGGTCTAATCACGGATTGCTCCTCGGTTGAACGAGTGCGATAAGGTATACGAGATGCAAAAGAAGTGGGAATTGATGAGAAAGGACGTATCGTTTACGGGCCTCGTGGCTCTGTGCCTCGCGACCCTGGGCCTGCTGATCCACAGCGGGTTCGCCCGAGCCGATGAATCGATTGTCCGCGCCACATTGAAGAACGGGCTGCGCGTGATCATCGTGCGCAACACCCTCGCGCCCGTCGTCGCGACGTCGGTCAACTATTTGACGGGCTCCAATGAGACGCCGCCCGGCTTTCCGGGCACCGCCCATGCACAGGAGCACATGATGTTCCGCGGCAGCCCCGGCCTTTCCGCCGATCAGCTGGCCGACATCGGCAGCGTCATGGGAGGCAATTTCAACGCCAACACGCGTGAGAGCCTCACTCAATATCTGTTCACTGTGCCCGCTGAGGATCTCGACGTCGCGCTGCATATCGAAGCCGTGCGAATGCAGGCGGTCCTGGACTCTGCAGCCGACTGGAAACAGGAGCGCGGCGCGATCGAGCAGGAGGTGGCGCAGGATCTGTCAAATCCAAGTTACATTCTGTATTCGAAGATCCGCTCCGCCATGTTCGCGGGCACGCCCTACGCCTATGACGCGCTGGGAACCCGGCCTTCATTCGAAAAGACCACCGCGGCTGCGCTGAAGAAATTTCACGACACCTGGTACGCACCCAACAATGCGATTCTCGTTGTGGTGGGCGACGTCGATCCGCAGGCAACCCTGACGCAGATCAAACTGCTGTTCGGCGACATCAAGGCGAAGAAACTGCCCGCCCGGCCCGAGATCCGGCTGCAGCCACCGAAAGCGGCTTCGTTCACAGTGGACACGGACCGCCCGAACGGCACGCAGATGATTGCCATGCGCGTGCCCGGGTTGGACAGCCCGGACTTTCCGGCGTTGGAAGTGCTCTCCGATGTGCTGAGCAGTCATCGCTTCGAGCTATATGGGCTGGTGCCCCAGGGCAAGGCGCTCGATGCGGAATTTCTCCTCGACCCCCTGCCCAAAGCAGGACTTGCGTATGCCAACGTAGCGTTTCTCGCCGGCGAGGATCCGAAGGTCACCGAGTCAGCGGTGCGCGCCATCCTGGCCAAAGTGGCCAGGGACGGTGTGCCGCCCGAGCTGGTCGAAGCCGCCAAGATCCAGGAGCGCAGCGCCGCCCAGTTCCAGAAGAACTCCATCAGTGAGCTGGCCTCGATCTGGTCCGATGCGGTGGCCCTCTATGGACTCAACTCGCCGGACGAGGATTTGCAGCGGATCGAGAAAGTCACTGTCGCCGATGTCAACCGCGTGGCCCGCAAATACCTGGATCTGGACCATGCCGTGTCGGCCGTGATGTTGCCCCGGGGCTCGGGTAAACCCGTGGCGGCCAGTGCCGGCTTTGGCGGCCGCGAGTCGATCTCACTGGGCGAGGCGAAACCCACTCAACTGCCGAAGTGGGCCGAAACAGCCCTGCACCGCGTAACCGTACCTCCTTCTACACTTCACCCTGTGGTCAGTGTGCTGCCGAACGGACTCACGTTGATCGTCCAGAGCGAGGATGTCAGCGACACCATCAGCGTGTACGGCCACATTCGAAACCGTCCCGAGACTGAAGAGCCCCCGGGTCGTGAAGGCATCAACACAGTGCTCGACGAGTTGCTCTCCTACGGCAGCGAGAAACTCGATCGCGTTGCCTTCGAACAGGCGTTGGATGCGGTAGGCGCCCGCGAACGGGCCGGCGTGGATTTCTCGGTTCAGACGCTCGCGGAGAATTTCGAGAGCGGTGTTGCGCTGCTGGCCGACAACGAGTTGCATCCAGCGCTGCCGCCGGCGGCGATGACCGTCATCCAGGGACAGGTTGCGCAGGGCGTGGAAGCCAGAAGTCACAGCGCGGGTTTTCTCTCGCAACGCTCGTTGCGCCAGGCGCTCTTCCCAAAAGAGGATCCCAGCCTGCGGACACCAACAGCGCAGACCGTACGGTCGCTGACGCTCGATCAAATCAAGGAATACTACCGTTACGCCTTCCGGCCGGATCTGACCACAATCGTCGTGATCGGCAAGGTCACGGCTGCCCAGGCGCGTGCGACGATTGAGAAAAACTTCGGCTCGTGGAGCGCTACAGGCCCGAAACCGCAGACTGATCTGCCGCCGGCGCCACCAAACCACGCGGGCGTGATCGCTGTCCCCGACGACAGCCGTGTACAAGACGTTGTCGTGCTCGCCCACAACCTCGCCCTGACACGTGCAGACCCCGACTACTATGCCCTCGAGCTGGGAAATGCGTTGTTGGGTGGCGGCTTCTACTCGACGCGGCTGAGCATCGATTTGCGCAAGAACGCAGGGCTCGTGTACTCGGTGGGATCCATCCTGCAGGCCGGCAGGACCCGGGGCGCCTATCTGATTGAGTACGCCTGTGACCCCGCAAATGTCTCAAAGGCGGCGGACATCGCCGTGCGCGAGGTCAAGGCAATGCAGACCGCGCCCGCCACTGCCAACGAATTGCTGCGGATCAAGGCGATGCTGATCCGGCAGATTCCCCTGGGGGAATCCAGTGTTGAGGAGATTGCGCACGGCCTCGTTGAGCGCAGCGATATCGGTTTGCCGCTCAATGAGCCCACGGTCGCGGCCCGCCGCTACGTGGAGCTCGGTGCGAACGACGTTCAGGCGGCTTTTGCCAAGTGGATGCGGCCGGATGATCTGGTGCGCGTGACACAGGGCCCCGCGCCGCAGTAACCACCCTGCAGGCGCGGCCACGGCACTGACGCCTCATGATGCCCACGCGCAGCGACCCCACGCCGCGCGTGGCATTACGGCTCCTCCACCGCCCGCTTCAACTGCAGCAGCGCATGATCCCACTGCTGGGCAATCAGCTCGAGCGAGCGCCGTGCCTCATCCAGTTTGTCCAACTCAAACTCCCACAAGCGCTCGCGCCCGCTTTTGATGTCACGGACCAGCCCCGCGCCGGCCAGCACGTGCAGGTGTTTGGTGACCGCCTGCCGGGTAATCTGCGTGCCCAAGGTCAGCTGAGCAATCGACATCGCGCCTCCTGCACACAACACGGCGACGAGACGCAACCGGGTCTCGTCACCGAGGGCTGCGAATAGCGGCGCCGCGTTGCGCAGCGCCGGGAGCTTCAGCGCACTGCCCTTGCCACTCGCATCAGGTCGTTGCGACATGCTTCTCGATATTGTTCAGCTGGATCTCCCAGCCCTGGCTGTTCATCCGGAAAACCTGCAGCCGGCGCTCCACGGGAATCTGGTCGATGCCGGACTCAACCACCGTCAGTGATGTTCCGCCCACAACATCCTCCAGCCGGAACTCGACCAGCGAGGTGGGCTCGCTCGAATAGTCCACCTTCGGATCCACCGCGTTCGGGTGCCAGCGCCACGACAGCAGCTTTTCGGGCTCACTCTTTTCAATCGTGAGCTCCATCGTGAGGTGCTCGTAGCCGGGGTGAGTGATCCGTCCGGTGAACCGCTCGCCCGGGACGAACCGCGTCCCCTCGAGCTGTACACCAAACCAGCGGTTGAACTCTTCTATTTGGGTGAGTGCGCGCCAGACACGGGCGCGCGTGGCCTGCAGCACAATCTTTCGTTCGATTCGGTCAGTCGATGTGTTCATATGCAACCTCCAGGTTGCATATTACCCGGCGCCGCCCTAAATGCAACCGCTCAGTTGCATTTCTGCTTCGCGCCGGCGGCGCTGCCAGGGGTGCCTGCCTTCGGGCACTTCGGTGCGGCGCGGGTTGTTGCGGGACGTCGAGCGGGCGGAGTCGGCGTTGCAGTCACCTGCTTCGCTGGCGACGGCGGTGTCACCTGCGCCGGCGTGGGCGCGGCGGCAGCGCGGTCGAACACTCCGTGTTGTAGCGCAAGGGCG
Organism: Gammaproteobacteria bacterium; assembly: GCA_034668025.1. GTDB lineage: Bacteria > Pseudomonadota > Gammaproteobacteria > Steroidobacterales > Steroidobacteraceae > 13-2-20CM-66-19. Next base: position 17,261 of record JAXDQF010000462.1, read on the forward strand.
TAGATGACGCCCAGCAGTCCCAAAAAAGCGAGCAGTTTTCTCAACAAAATTTGCAGGCCGCAATTTTCAACGAGGGGGCGAGTGTACTGAACTCGCCGAAGGTTTCTGCGTATCTATTTTGCGATCCGAGCCTGAACCTCAGCTGACCTGCGACGGCCGCGGCGGCACAGCGATTGCTCCCATCCATGTGAGACCGCACCAAATTGGTTGTAATGGAGCAAGGCCATGGGATCGAAAGTACAGGGTGAAGGCGACTACGAGTCGGCGCGCCACTACAACGACGAGACCAAGAAATTCGTCGACGACCACACCAAGGGTGGCAAGGAGATCAAGGGCTCCGCTGCCGAGGCTTCTGACAAGCTCACGCCTGCAGAGAAGGAAGCGCTCTCCCACGCGAAGAGCGGCTCACAGGACAAGCGCGACGCGAAGGTGCTGAGCGATATGGAAAAGAAGCACCAACGCTAAAGCTCGCGCGAACGCCGGTCGCCACACGGGCGCCGGCGCCACTTGCGCCTCTTACTTCGAATGAGGAAACGCGTACACCACATTCAATGTGGTGATCGTGTCTGTGCGCTTCACGTCGTCCGCCGGCTTCGTGTTGTGGAGCACACTGTAGCCCGCCGCCAGTGCGAGCCGGCTGTTCATCTTTACTTCCAGGGCCAGGTCATTCTTGATCGACGTGTTGCTGGAGCCGCTTTCCGCAATCATCTTGTCCGTCAACTTCGTGCTGCTGTTGAATTGATGCATGAAGTCGATCCCCGCGGTGCCCACCACCTCGGATTCGCGTTCGCCGGGGACGCGCCCGGTCACGGCGCTGCTGTTCGAAGGATCCTCATATAGCAGAGTCTCGAGTCGCAGCACGCGATAACCAACACCGACCTGCGCTGACAGCTTCGTCGTGTCCGAGTTGAAGAATCTGGAACCCAGACCGCCGGATGCACTGCCCTGGTATTGAAAGCCGCTGAACCGGTCATCCTGGTAGGCGAACGCGCCGAACGCAAACAGGTTCGAGTTGATGGTGTAGTCGGATTGTAAACGGACATCCCAGCGTTCAGCGGAGGTGACTTCCGCGCTCCGGCCGAATAATCCCTCGAGAGTAAATTGATGCTTCCATTGGGGCGTGAGTAAAAATACATCGAACTTTGCGTTGGCGGCATCCGTATCACTGTTGCCGCGAGACATGACGTAGCCAGCCTGCCCCTTGCCGCTCCACCCTTGCGGAAGCTCGTCGGCGAGCGCTGTGAGCGAGGCTCCGCTCACGAGTGCGCCAATGATACTCGTCAACAATAGCCGGTGCGGGGCTGCAATGCTCATGCTTGTCCTCTCTTCTCATCTATCACGGGGAAAAAAACGCGCGGCAGAGGATAGTGAAACGAGCCTCGTATAGCCACCACGAATGCAGTCGCGAACGCGCGCGTCGCCGTGCGACAATGGACGAATGAACATCTTGCGCGAATCGAGCTACCTCAGCGTACCCTGGAAAAATGGGGGCGGCGTGACACGCGAGATTTTGCGTGTGCCTGCGGAGCCGAGTGCGTTTGACTGGCGGTTGAGTCTCGCGACAATCGACTCACCTGGGCCGTTCTCAACCTTCGACGGTTATCACCGGACGCTCGTGCTCGTTCGCGGGGCCGGCGTCGAGTTGAATTTTGCACAGCACGGCACTTCCCGGCTGAGCACGCCGGGACAAACTGTCTCATTCGACGGAGCCTGGCAGACGAGTTGCACTCTTTTGGACGGCCCGAGCACCGATTTGAACCTGATTGTCTCGAAGGAACGCGCGCAGTCGG
>JAXDQF010000463.1:0-7868 GCA_034668025.1 Gammaproteobacteria bacterium
TGGTGGAGCGGAAGGGAATCGAACCCTCGACCTATGCATTGCGAACGCATCGCTCTCCCAACTGAGCTACCGCCCCCACGAGCCGCGCGATTCTACCATCGTAGTCCGCTATGATCGAGCGTCTGCGGTGAATGAGGGGATAAAGGCATGCTGGCAATTGGGTCGCGGGCACCGGAATTTACCCTGCCGGACCAGGATGACCGCACCGTCTCCCTGAGCACGATGCTCAATCGGGGGCCGCTGATCCTGTACTTCTACCCGGCGGACTTCACACCAGGGTGCACACGTGAGGCCTGCATGCTTCGCGACATGCACACCGAAATTCTGGGTGTGGGACTGGCCGTGGCGGGCGTCAGTCCACAATCGCCCGAAAGGCACACGGAATTCCGCGAAAAATACAAACTCCCCTTCACGCTGCTGTCCGACGTGGAGAAGTTTGTAATCAAGATGTACGACCTCAACGGACCGTTGGGCCTGGGCGTGAGGCGCGGAACCTATCTAATCGACCAGGCGCGGGTGATTCGCGCAGCCGTGCTCGCAGACTTCCGTATCAGCCAACACGAGGATTTCGTCCGGAAGGCCACGCTCCTGAGCGGCAACGCGCGGCCCATCGCCTGAGGCCTAGTAGGCCATCTGCAGCAGACTCGCGTGCCCGAACGAGGGAATGCTGAGCACGTACAGGGTGTCGTACTCATCGTCCGCGATCGGCGGCACATCGATGTCGCCAAGCTCGTGGATCAACTCCGGCACGGTATTGCTGTGGCCGACGATGAGCACGCTATCCCCTTCGTGCTCGTGCATAACCCGCGAAGCCAAGCCTTTAGTATCCGCCGCAGGTACGACTATCGCCTGCTTCCCGAGACGCTCAGCGAGAGGTGCAGCCGTCTGCTGAGTTCGTCGTGCATCGCTAACGTAAATAGCGTCGATCCTCCCTACCCCCTTACCGCGACCAAACATCTGGGCCAGACGCTCGGCGCGCTGCTCACCTTCGGCTGACAGGGGTGGGTCTTGGATCGAGCTCACGTCCTTTTCGGCGTGTCGAGCTAGTACCACGATGGTCGTAGTTGTCGCCGTTCGATAGATAAAAAGCGAGACCAGTGCCGCTACGAACACGGCAAAGACCGCTGCAAAGGTCAGCCAAACCGGCAACAGGAAGGGGCGCCGATGGCGGTTAATGATAGCAGGTGCTTCCATATCAGTATGTTACAAGAAAAATAGTATCTGCTTTCGAGAATGTGGGAACGGTCGGAAACCTTCGGCCCGCACCGTGGGTTATGTACACTCCGAACGTTTGGAGCTCACCTGTTGCGTCATCTCGCCCAACTCACACTCCTCTACCTGGCTTGCAGCCTCCTGGACTCCGCTGCCCTTGCTGCCGAGACGAGCGTCGACGCTCCCGCAGCCGAGGTAGCCATGATATCGGCTCCCGGCAGCCCTGCGAGGATACGCGCAGGGGATCTCCGAAAGATTACTGTCGATGCCGGCGCGCCCGTCGGCCACCTGCGCTCCCTGCAGGGGGTCAATGGCGCACCTGCACCCGGGGCCCACAAGCCTCAGAACTTCAAATTCGGGGGCTGGAACATGCCCGAGCGGATCGATGTGTCGGCGGGTTACCGCATGGCCCGGATCGACCTGGTCCGCACCCATGATGCCTACGGGCCCACGGACATCGATGCGAAATTCGCGACCGCGGATGCGCCGGGAGGCGGCCTGATCTCCGCGCGCCGTGACATGTTCGATATCTTCCCCGATCCTGACGCCGACGCGAACGATCCGCGCAGCTACAACTTCGCCCCCACCGACCAGATCATCGCCTCCATTCAGAAAGTCGGTGCCCAGGTGATGTTCCGCCTGGGTCGCAGCGAAGGCTCCGACGCTCAGCCGCCCAAGGATTTCAACAAATACGCGGCCATCGCCAAGCACATCGTCATGCACTACAACCGTGGCTGGGCCAAGGGGTTCCACTACCACATCCGTTACTGGGAGATCTGGAACGAGCCCGACCTCGGCAAGGTGTTCTGGGCCGGGACGGCTCAACAATATTACGAGTTGTATGCCAAGCTCGCGCGGGCCGTGAAGTCAGCGGACCCGCATGCGCTCGTGGGGGGGCCCGCGATTGCGCGTCCTAACGACGACACGCCTTATCGCGATGCGTTTCTCGAATACGTGCGGACCGAGCGGCTGCCGCTCGATTTCTATTCCTGGCATTGGTATGCGACCGACTCGGATGATCCACTCGATTTCATTCGCATCAGCCGCGATACGCGCGCGCGACTCGACAAACACGGCTTCGCGCACACGCGCTCCATGGTCACCGAATGGAACTATGGACTCATGGACCCGCTGCCCTCGGCGGTCCAACGCGCCAGCTTCATAACAGCCGCCCTCATCTACATGCAGGACGCGCCGATTGATGCAGCCACACTGTATCGAGCTGACAGTGTGTTCGGCGCCGACGGTGCAACACCTGACAAGACCGGGCAGGCCTTGATCGCGTTGGGGAAACTCAAAGACACCCCGTATCGCCTGCGGGTGAAGGGGGCCGATCTGAATGGCTTCGCCGTGGAAGCCGCGCGCTCCGCGGACGGCCGCACCGTGCAGATCCTGCTGAGCAACTACCAGATTCCATCCGAATTTCTGGGACCGCGGGCAGCCGATGATGTGCTGCACGTCCCGCCGGTGTTTGACGTCAGATTGCTCGCACGCCGCAGCATCTCGTATCGAAACAACTCGGGCTACGATCTCACCATCGATCACCTGCCCGCGAATCGCCGCTACAGTGTCGAGCGTTGCCGCATCTCTGCGGCAAATGATTTCACCAGCCTGGGAACCGCACTGTATACCAGCGCGCCCATCCGGCTGCAGAACGAGCTGCCGCCGCCTGGAATCGAGCTCGTGACCATTCGCGCGATCGATGGGACTCCCGGGGTTGCTGCCAGACGGCAGACCGCCGATGTCGCGACGCCACCCATTGCTGCACAGGAAGTTCCCACGGACGATCATTGCGGCGCAGCAATCGCCGCCGTTTTAATCAAATAGCGTTGACCTGTGCGAGGCGGCAGCGCTTTTTGCGTTTGAGCCGGTGTACGCTCCGCGGCACTTTGAATAGACGGCTCAAAAGGGGGAATCAGTAGATGCGCTCTGGCGGACAGACCACCGTCATTCAACGCATATTGGAGAAGCGCGCCGAAAAGCCGCCGGAGATCCAGGAGGACACTTCGGCGACCATCGCCGTGATGCTGCGAGTGCTCCCGCCGCCAAGAGCTCTGCTCGTGATCGAGGGTGCAGCACTGCTCCAGCAGTTGGAAGATCTCATCACCGCAGACGTTCTCGAGATTGAATCGATTTCCGACGAGTTCGAGGCCGTGAGCTCATTCACCGCCGAGTTCCGCCCCGTCATCATTACGGACAACCTCGAGTTGATTCGCAAGGTGCGTGCGCGGCAAACGAACCGCGCGGCTTACATTCTGTATGTGGCAGACCTCGACGAGGGCATGGAGCGCGAGGCCGGGCTGATCGCCGGCGCAGATGATTGCATCGGACGCAGGGCTCCTGAGCGAGAGCTGCAGGCGCGCATCGGCGCTGCCAAGCGGATCGCTGAGCTCGAAGCGGTGCTGCGTATCGCGCTCGTCGAAAATCGCAAGCTGTCAACGACCGATGATCTCACGCGAGTCGCCAGCCGCCGCTTCTTCACCAAACATTTTCCTCGCGAGGTCGAGCGCGCCGCGCGCTATGGGCGCGCCCTGGCGCTGATTCTCTGCGATATCGATCATTTCAAAAATGTCAATGACACGCTGGGCCACGCGGGCGGCGATGAAGTGTTGCGACAATTCGGCCGCCGGCTGCAGGACGAGTTGCGACGCGGTGTCGATTGGGTCGCGCGTATCGGTGGCGAGGAATTTGCGATCGTCCTGCCGGAAACAAATTATGAGCAGGCACTCGACGTCGCACGAAAATTGCGCGCCGGTGTGGCCAACAAGAAATTCGAGGCGCAGAACCGCAGCGTCGAAATAACAGCGAGCTTCGGCCTGTGCGGCCTGCAGTCTGTGCCACTCGGTGTGCGCAAGATTGCGGAGAATCTCGTCAAGGTTGCGGACGCAGCGTTATACAGAAGCAAGAACGCGGGACGCAACCGCGTAACGGCAACGACCTATCCGTGCGATCAGAACGCCGCGAAGAAACCCAGCAAGCCTTGATGAGTTGACCTGCCCCCAACCCCGTTCGTCCATCTCGGCAGACGTACGGGTCGCGGAGTGTATGCCTCAAAATAGTGGAATGGAAGAGGGTCGCATGCACGTTCTGCGTGTCGTCCCCGAAGCGAAATTTGAACCATCAAAGCGCTTGATTTGCCCTACAAAAATAGTCTTTCCGGACGCTGCAGGCAGTCCGTTTTCTTATCCACAATTTGACTAGGGTAACTCTGTGGACAAGTCCGATTTTTTTATGTGGATCAAGTGCTTTAGCTATTGGTTATTTTCTGCGCAATTTTTTGGTGAGCTTCCAGCGTACGCGTTCTGTAATTCCAACAGCTGCTCATGAGATGCGTCGATGGACCTTCACCGGCAGCGTGAACGGATTGCGCTTGACGGACGGGCGGCGCGGGTGACACCAGCGTCCTCCAGGCCGCGACGCATGGCGTGAGTGCGCCTCGCATTGCGCAAGATCGCGCTCGCGCTAATACCCTGCGCAGTCCTATCTACCTGGCACGCGCGCAGTGCGCGGTGGCAAGCACCTGCGGCTTGTGTGAGACTTGCACTTCGCTTCGCAGGCAGGTCATGAAAAAAACAGGCAGCGAAATGCCCTCCGCTGACGACGCTCCCGCCGAGAATGCAGAATCGGCGGAGATCATCGATAGAGCACGACTGCAAGCCGATGTGGCCCAGCAGCGTGTGCGTCTTGCGAAGGATGAGCTTCGGAGAGCGCGCAAGCGCTTGAAAGAAGCGAAACGAGAGGCCAAGCGGGCGCGCAAATACGCGTCCCTGGCGCGCAAGGACTGGAAACGGGCCCGACGACAGGCAGAGAAGGAAGGGTCTGCTGAAGCTCAACCTAAGGTAGCCGTCGCGGCAAAAAGTGCCCGTAAGCCCAAGGCCAAGTCCGCAGCCAGCCGTTCTCGACGTTCGGGTCGACCCGCCAAGCGGACACGCCGTCGCTCCAAAGCCAAAGTGGCCAAATAACTGGGCACCCGTACCCCGGCACCAAGCGTTAACTTAATATATGAGGCGGTGACGACGCCGCGCGATGAAGGACTTGGACATGCAAGACTCGCAATCTTCTTCTATTGAACCCGGCGTACGGGAAAACCAGCAGGCCGGTGCGTTAGAGGACTCCCGGGTTCAACCGTCGAGCTCCCGGATGCTCACGAACTACTTGGCCGACGTCGAGCAGAACCTCGATGAGCATCGGTGGGAGATGGCCCTCCGCGACGTGGTCGATCTGCCGAAGATTGCGGTCGCGCTGACGAATCCTGAACTGCGGAGCTCGCGCGAGCAGTGCGTGGCCTGGTGCGAACAGTGGGTTCGGCCTTCGAACGCCGCCAACGACTCCGGAGTCGACCACGAGCACATTTGTCGCGTGCTCGACGAAAACTCACAGGACGAGACCGTGTCCACGAGCGTGCCTTCGCTGGCCCTCCGCCGGCTGCGCCTTCGACGGCATGCGCGCAATGCGCCGCGCGGATTCAATGCCTCGCACACAAACAAAGAAAATCAGGATGAAGCAGATACGTTTGCCATCTGCACCGCAGTTGTAGAGGGAGTACGTCGCTGGTACGCCCACTTCGCGTGCCACGACGCCACGGCCCAGGCAAATCTCGCCAGATTGGCGGTCTTACGCTAAAAACAGACGGCGCCTGAATGCACGTTCAATGGATTGGCAGCGCCTGAAATCCGTCGCAGGGATCACAAAGCCGCCGTAACTGATTGATTGGACAAGGGTCCGCCGCGCAACACCTTTCCTCCTTGCATCATAAGGGACCTTAAGGGCATATTAACCGCGCGAGGGGGCCCACAAACATTGAGTGCCCGTTCAATGGTCCAACAGAGCGGTTCACAGAAACCTCATTCACCGTTGTCCGGAACGCGAGTTCCGCTTCGCGTGGGCATCATTCTGGCCGAGCACTTCACGCTCTCCGCCTTCGCCGTATTCATCGATCATCTGCGCCTGGCGGCGGATGAAGGTGACCGCAGCCGGCCTTTGCACGTGCAGTGGTCGATCATGGCGAGCCGTGAAGTGTCAGTTCCCGCCAGTTGCGGGGTGTTGATCGAACCCACCAGTGGGTTCATCGATCCCGAATCACTCGACTATGTTGTCGTCGTTGGAGGAATCCTCCACGCGGGACCGCAGATCGACGATGCAACCATCCGCTATCTGCGCGAAGCGGCCGCCAGCAACGTGCCGTTGATCGGCATCTGCACCGGCAGTTTCATTTTGTGCCGCGCCGGCCTGATGAAGGGCCGTCGCTCCTGTGTCAGCTGGTATCACTACCAGGACTTCCTCGAAGCCTTTCCGGGACACGCCGTGGTTGCCGACCGGCTGTTTCTCGCCGATGGACCGCGCATCACTTGCGCCGGCGGTGCCGGCACCGCAGCACTTGCCACATTCCTGATTGAGCAGCATCTGGGCCGCGCCGTCGCCCAGAAGGCCAGCCAGGTGCTGTTGTTTGATCGTGAGCGCTCCGGCAGCGATGCCCAGCCTCACCCTCCCCTGTCTGAAACTGTCCGCGAGCCGCGCGTCCGCCGCGCGTTGCTGCTGATGGAGCAAAACCTAACGCGGCCTGTTGCGATCGCAGCAATCGCGGATGAGCTGGGTGTCTCGGTACGACAGTTGGAACGTGTCTGCCGTGAGCATGTTGGCATGGGGCCGGCTTCGTTGTATCGGCAGTTGCGCATGCGTTACGCGCATTGGCTCGTTGAAAACACCGACCGTTCGGTCACCGAGATCGCCATCGAGGCGGGTTTTGCCGACTGTGCGCACTTCTCGCGCCAGTTCAAGGATGCCTACGGGCTCTCCCCTTCAACCCGGCGACTCCAGCCAAACCGACCTACCTACAGCGACGCCGCCGGCAGCCGAGTCTTCGAATAGACGTGTTGTAACAGCCGGATGGCGCGTCTGTTCAATCGGACGCGGCCGTACCCCGGCGAAGATCCGAGTCGGTTGGTGGGGTCTGGGTCGGCTGACGAAAAATCTTAGGGGAGTCCAGGAATGAACTCGAAGGTCTCATACGCTGTAGCGGCGATTTTGAGTGGCGTGTCATTCGGAGCACACGCCGCAGAAGCCACGAACGAGAATACCGACGTGGGCGCCGGCTCCCTCGAGGAGATCACCGTCACTGCACAGCGGCGCGCGCAGAGCATCCAGGATGTGCCGATCTCCATGCAGGCCTTCACGGCCGAAACACTGCAACAACTGAATGTCGCGACGCTCGACGACTACATCAAGTACCTGCCGAACGTCACGACGGCAAACAATGGCCCGGGGCAGAACGAGGTTTTCATGCGCGGCCTCAGCGCCGGGTCGCAACCCAGCCAGGGCAGCGCGTCAACGGGTTTGTGGCCGAACGTCGCCATCTATCTGGATAACCAATCCGGCCAGTTGCCCAACCGCAATCTCGACGTCTACGCCGCCGATCTGAATCGCATCGAGGTCCTGGAAGGCCCACAGGGGACGCTCTACGGTGCCGGCGCCGAAGCAGGCGTCATCCGCTACATCACGAATGAGCCCAAACTCGACAAGGTCGAGGCCAACATCAAAGGCGGATACAGCGCGACAGCTCACGGTGACCCGAATGCCGATGTGACCGCGGTGTTGAACCTGCCGATACTCGAGAACACCCTGGCAGTTCGCGCCGTCATCTACAATGACAGCCGCGG
>JAXDQF010000464.1:0-3372 GCA_034668025.1 Gammaproteobacteria bacterium
TCACTGATTCAGTCATGACACCCATCACGCGTCTGCTGACTTCGAGACGTACCCACGCACTGTGCGTCTTCGGGCTGCTTTGCGTCGCGCCTACGGTTACGCCGGCGGTCGAGTGCTCGGAGATTGAATTTCGGGGGGTGCGCTCAACGATTTGCCAGGTCGACATCCGTTCAGATCACCTGCGCCTGTTTCTGAGCGACGAGTCGGGTGCACCCTTCAATTCCTTCCAACGGCTGGCGGACTCCCTGGTCGGGCGCGGCGAACAATTGTTGTTTGCCATGAATGCCGGTATGTATCGGGAGGACTACTCTCCCGTCGGACTCATGGTCAGGGAAGGCCGCCAGGTGCACCGACTCAACCTGGCCACCGGTTACGGAAACTTCTACCTGAAGCCCAACGGGGTATTCGTTCTCACCGCTTCCGGCGCTCGCCTCGTGGAAAGCTCGGAGTACCGTTCGTTGCAGGAGACGGCGATCTTCGCAACGCAATCCGGTCCCCTCCTGTTGTACTCAGGCCAGATCAATGCCGCCCTGAACCCCCAGGGGACCTCGCGACTCATTCGCAACGGCGTGGGGGTCGTTACCAGCGACCGGGTTGTGTTTGCGATCAGCGAAGATCCCGTCAGCTTTTACGAGTTCGCCCTCTTATTCAGGGATCGACTCAATTGCGCCGACGCGCTGTACCTGGACGGGAATGTTTCCAGCCTGTACTCAAAGACTTTGAATCGCAACGACAACCGGGTACCCCTCGGGCCCATGGTCGCAGTGACGGCCTCCCGGTCGCGGTAAGGGGCGCCATCAAGCACACAGGGAGAGACGGATGACGCCCATCGTGCTCGTTCCAGGATTGCTTTGCACAGCGGAAGTGTTCGCTCCCCAGATAGTGGCACTTTGGCCCTACGGCCCCGTAACAGTCGCGTCGACACTCGATGGCAACACGATCACGGAAATAGCCGCTTCGATCATCGCCGCGGCACCTCCGAGGTTCGCGCTCGTGGGATTATCCATGGGCGGCTACATTTGCCTGGAGATCGTCCGGCAGGCACCGGAGCGGGTTATCAAGTTGGCTCTGCTCGATACATCAGCCCGTCCTGACACGCCGGAACAGATCCTCCAGCGTCGCGCCTTGGTCGCCGAAGCCCGATCACACGGTTACGAAAAGGTGTTGGTGCCTGCACTGAATGCCATCCTGCATCCGGCGCATCGGACTGCATTGGAGGCGGTCAACCTGAGGATGGCCCATACGATTGGTGTTGATGGTCTGGCGCGGCAGAGCGAAGCAGCGAGCGCGCGGATCGACTCGCGCCCCAGCCTGTCTGCCATTTCGGTCCCCACCCTCGTTTTGGTTGGCGACAGCGATCCTCTCACCCCGGTGCACCTGTCGCAGGAGATCGCGGCAGGAATTCCCAACTCTCGGTTGGTCGTTGTGCCGGAATGCGGTCATGGATCCACGCTGGAGCAACCCGAGGCCGTCAACAGAGCGTTGACGGAGTGGATTTCCTAGACCGCGATCACTGACAGCGCCCGTCCGAGGTCGTCGATTAAATCATCGACGTCCTCGATTCCCGTTGAATAGCGCACGAGACCTTCCGGAATCCCGGCCGCGGCACGCTCCTCCGCCGTGCACTCCACGTGACTCGTGACTAACGGCGGCCCTACCACGGTTTCCACGCAACCTAGATTTGCCGCCCGATGTGCATATCGCAGTTTCGGCAGAACGATCTTGATAGCTTCGAGTCCACCGCGCACGCTGAAACTCAACACTCCACCAAAGCCTCGCATCTGACGTACAGCGACGTCGTGGTTCTGATGCGACTCGAGACCTGGATAGTTCACCTGGTCAACAGCGGGATGCTTCTGCAGCCAGCGGGCGATGGTCAGCGCGCTTTCGTTCTGTCGCTGGACTCGCAGGCACAGTGTCTTCATGCCTCGCAGTAGACTGTATGCGTCGGCTGGTGCGAGCGTTGCGCCGTTTATTTCGCGGAAGTGATAGAGCCTTTCGACGAGTTCCTTGCTGCCACAGGCCGCGCCGCCCAAGGCATCGGCGTGTCCGCCTAGAAACTTGGTCGCGCTGTGCAGAACCAGGTCCGCTCCCAGTGCGAGCGGGTTCTGATTAATTGGGGTCGCAAAGGTGTTGTCGACTGCGACGAGAGCGCCGACTGTGCGCGCGGCAGCGGCAAGCCGGGAGATATCAACTACTTTGACCGTTGGATTCGTCGGTGTCTCGAGGTAAAGAAGCTTACAGCCCTTCGCCACTTCCGCCTCGATCTCCTCGTGGTCGGTCGTTGTGCACAGCGTCACCTGAATCCCGAACGGCGGGAGGAACTCGGTGAACAGTTTGTTGGTACCCCCGTAGCTGTCCTTGATGGAGACCACGCGATCGCCCGGCCGCAAGAGAGTGAAGAAAGTCGCGCTGATGGCAGCCATACCCGAGGAGAAGCTCGTTGCCGCCGCGGCCCCTTCCAGATCACGAACTTTCTCCTCAAAGGCGCGCACCGTAGGATTGGTGTTGCGCGAATAGATGTGCCCTTCTTCGCGTCCCAGCGCCACCGCATGCCATGTGTCGATGTCGGAGTAACCGAACGACACGCTGTGAACCACGGGAACCTGAGTGGCACGTTCATACGGCTCGTGCGATTGCTCTCCTGCCCAAATCGCTGTCGTCGCCTGCCCAGGACCTGAGCGTTTCTTGTCGCTGCCGTTCATGCTTCCTCCCCCGCGAAATTCGGACTGCCCGCGCAGATTATCGCAGTGCCAAGTCCGCGCGAGCGCGTTTTGGGAGTCCAGTAGAATCTTACGATAAGCTTGTAACGCATTGATTAATTGTAGACTATGGCGATCGCCAGGGCCGCAGGGACCGAGAAATGCGAAAGTACGGGCATCCACCGGGTGAAGAGCATGCTCATGACAACTCAACTCGACAAAACCCTGCGGCGGCAGATTCGTATCAATGGTCAGGACTACATCGTGGCCTTATCCCCTGAAGGGTTGAAGCTCACGGTCAAGGGCAAACGCATAGGCCTCGAATTGAGTTGGAGCGACCTCGTCAGTGGCGAGGCCGCCCTGGCTGTCGCTCTCAATGCCTCGGTCGGGCGCTTCGCGCAACCGGCCACTCCTAAGAAGAAGGCAGCCGGCAAAGCTACGAAAAAGAAAGTGGCAAAATCAACCCGCCCGACGGCCGTGAAATCGCGGGGCTAGACACTAGCTACAACTCTCGCGGCCGGACCTTTTTCAGATAGCATCGGTCCGCCATGCCGATTACCCCGTTTCACTTCGGCCCCGGCGCTGCCATTCACGCAGCGTCCCCCCGATTTGTAAGCTTTCTTGCGTTTTGTGCGGCCAACGTGCTGATCGATGTGGAACCGCTTTACTA
>JAXDQF010000465.1:0-3426 GCA_034668025.1 Gammaproteobacteria bacterium
CCGGCACAAAGGTCAGTGTATGGCTCAGGTTTTGAAGCTCGGAATCCGGGAGCCCTTCGACTGTCGTTACGCCCCGGCGCCGCGCTAGACGCTCGTGCGCTATCAACAGATGAAGCGGCCCGCAGTAGTGGCTTTCAAACGGCTGACGGCTGACCATTGATACCGTTTCCGCCATGACGCCCTGACAGACCCGACTCTGACTCCTGGCCTTGTGCGCCGGCAGAATGCTCATCGTGCCGCACGGATTCCGTTCCAACGCGCCGTTTTTTACAGTGTTCATGATGGTTTGCTTCAATGGCAGCGGGATCGAGATTCAGTATTTCGTGGTGAGACCGGGCTGCGATGAGAAGTACCGCGCAAGGGTTTGGGTTTGCGTGTTGGAGAGCGACTTCGCCATCGCACCCATGATCGGATTCTCGCGTGCGCCGCTGCGGTACTGCCCCAATGCCTGCACAAGATAGTCGTACTCCTGGCCAGCTAACCGCGGCGTGTCGGGAGTTGCCGGATGGCTGCCTCCCGGCCCGTGGCATGCGGCGCAGGCCGAATCCGGCCGTGACAGGGCTCCCTGCTCCTCCGCCGAGCATATGCTCAGCGCAGATGCCGACATGAAAACGACCGAAGTCAAAAAGTGCGTCCAGCGATTCATTGGGGATCTCCGCGTTACTTGTCACCGCCGGCGTAGTAAGCGGCGATCGCAGCGATCTGTTGATCGCTCAAGGTGGACGCAATGCTGCGCATGGTGGCGTGTTTGCGAAGACCTGACCTGTATTCCTGCAGAGCATTCACGATGTATGCCGCCTGCTGGCCACCGAGTTTGGGCACCGAATAGACGTCCGGATACGCGGAACGATACCCGGCGATCCCGTGACAACCTCGGCACATGGCAACGTTCACCGGCGGATGACCTGCCGGCTCATCTGCGAGGACGCTGGCGGCGCTCACAAGGGTAAACATGGCGAGCGTTACGGTGCGCATGATGTTGCCTCGAGATGTGAATCGCCTCGTCATAACCAGTACACGACCACGAACAGAATCAGCCATACGACACCCACAAAGTGCCAGTACCACGTTGCTGCTAAAAACCCGACGTGATGCTTGGCCGTGAAGTCCCCCCGAACGATTCTGACCAGCATCACCATCAGGAATGCCGTCCCGATCGCGACGTGCACGCCGTGCAGGCCGGTAAGAACGAAGAAGGTGGCCCCGTATACTCCGGTGCCCAGTGTCAGATTCAGTGCGGTATAGGCGTGGTGATACTCCGACGCCTGGTTCCTGAGAAACAGCAGACCTAAGAGAATCGTCGCCAGCAGGAAGACAACGAGCCGACCTCGATGACCTTTGTTGAGCGCGCGGTGAGCAAGGGTAACTGTCACGCCTGACATGAGGAGCATGAAGGTGTTGAGCGTTGGGATGCCCCACCCTTTCATTGCCGAAAACGTTCCCTCGATGTCCGGACCGCTGGCGGGCCATCCAGGTTTGAATCCGGGCCATAGGAGAGTGTGAGTCTCCCCGGACGCGAGGCCTGGAACCGAAATCTCTCGCACATAGAAGAGCGCCGCGAAGAGAGCCGCAAATACCACAACCTCCGAGAACAGGAACCAGCCCACACCCCAGCGCAAAGATGCCTCGACCTGATCGTCATAGAGCCCTTCTCTGCCCTCACGGATGACATCGCCAAACCAGCCCAACAGCACGGAAGCGAGTACCGCCACTCCGGCTGCCAAAACATAAGGTCCAGCCGCGCCGTCGTTTATCCAGGCGGCGCCCCCAAAGGCCATGAGCAGCAGAGCCGATGAGCCAACAATCGGCCAACGGGTCGGGTGTGGCAGGAAGTACTCTGTGTTATCGCAGATCACGTGCTCCTCCCGTCGGTCGCTCTCGGACGGCGGCGACCTCGAAAAATGTGTAGGAAAGCGTCAGAGCCGGAACATCGTTGGGAAGTTTTGGGTCGATTATGAATAGGACCGGCATCCGTCTAACCTCGTGAGGTGCAAGCGTCTGCAACGAGAAGCAAAAGCATTGGAGCTTTCGAACATAAGCCGCTGCACCCTCGGGCGCGTAGCTGGCGATGGCTTGGCCGATGATGGTCCGATCTGACTCATTGCGGGCCTCGAATGCGACGCGTACCAGTTCCCCTGGGTGCACTCGTGCTGCAGGCTGTATGGGCCGAAACACCCACGGTAGACCCTCGTGCAGATTGGAGTCGAACTGCATGAGGACGGTGCGGCTCAGTTGCGGGCCAATTTGGGGCCCCATCGCGTCTGCTACCCGCACCTGATTCAGTCCGGCGACTCGGCATATGGTTGCGTAGAGGGGCACCAGCAGATATCCAAATCCAAACATCCCCAGCGCGACCAGTACGAGCCTGCTCACCAGCCGTCGATTGCGCACTGGATCCAACACGATCTATTCGATCACCGGAGGTGTTACAAACGAATGCTTCGGCGGCGGAGAAGGCAACGTCCACTCCAGGCCGACGGCCCCGTCCCATACACGTGCCGAAGCCTGTCTGCCGCCGCGAACGCACTTCACGACCACATACAGGAACAGCAGTTGGGTCAGTCCGAACCCGAATCCGCCGATGCTCGCAATCATGTTCAAATCGGCGAACTGCAACGGATAGTCCGGAATGCGTCGCGGCATCCCTGCGAGCCCGAGAAAGAACATCACGAAGAAGGTCATATTGAAGAAGATGAGGGACAGCCAGAAATGCACCTGCCCCAACCTCTCGTCGTACATGTGGCCGGTCCATTTCGGCAGCCAGTAGTAAGTGGCCGCGAACAGCGAAAACAGCGAGCCGGCCACCATCGTGTAGTGAAAGTGCGCGACGACGTAGTACGTGTCCTGCAGCTGCACATCGACCGCCGCCACCGCGAGCACTACTCCCGTAACTCCGCCAATCAGGAACACGAATATGAAGCCGACTGCGAACAGCATCGGGGTTTCGAACGACAAGGACCCCAGCCACATCGTCCCCAGCCAGTTGAAGATCTTCACGCCGGTGGGCACGGCTACCAGCATCGTGGCGTACATGAAGAACAATACTGGGCCCGAACTCATGCCCACGGTAAACATGTGATGTCCCCAGACGAGCCCAGCCAGGACCGCGATCGAGGTCGAAGCGATTACCATCGAGCGGTAGCCGAACAGGGGCTTGCGCGAGAAGGTCGGGACAATCTGCGAGATGATTCCGAAAGCGGGCAGGATCAGAATGTAGACTTCGGGATGCCCGAAGAACCAGAAGATGTGCTGGTAGAGAACCGGATCACCGCCGCCGGCAGCGTTGAAGAAGTGCGTCCCAAAGTGCCGATCGGTCAGCAGCATCGTCACCGCACTGGCCAACACCGGCATGACCGCGATCAGCAGGTAACCCGTCACGAGCCACGTCCACACGAACATTGGCATTTTCATCAAGGTCATGCCGGG
>JAXDQF010000466.1:0-20965 GCA_034668025.1 Gammaproteobacteria bacterium
CAGCGCGAGCTGACACATAAACCTGCCGGACTGCGCACGCACATGCTTCTCGGACTGGGTACCGCTTTGTTTATTGTCGGCGCAGCCGAAGCCGGCATGGCCGTGGACGCACTGTCGCGGATCGTGCAGGGCCTGGCGACCGGAATCGGGTTTCTCGGCGGGGGCGCCATTCTCAAGCTCACCAACGAACGCGAGATTCACGGACTGACCACTGCAGCGGGCATCTGGATGACGGCCGCAGCAAGCGCCGCCGCAGGCCTCGGCCAGATCGCGGTTGCTTTGATCGGCACCCTGTTCGGGTTGCTGGTGCTGATCGTGTTTCATCGCCTGGAGAAAGGACTCGGCCATCGAGCCCGCAAGGACATGGAAAATCATCCGCCTCACGGCGATCCCAATCCGAGGGACATTGCTTGAAACTGCCCTTCTGCACCGTCGACGTTTTCACCGAGCAGCGCTTTGGCGGCAATCAGCTGGCCGTTTTTGTGGACGCCCCGGAGTTGCCCGACGAGCTCATGCAGAGCATTGCGCGGGAATTCAATCTTTCCGAGACGGTATTCATCGTCAAACCACGCGACCCCCGTGCGAAGCGCCGCCTGCGGATCTTTACCATGGCTCGCGAGCTGCCCTTTGCGGGCCATCCAACAATTGGCGCGGCTCAAGTGTTGGTCGAGGAGGGATTGGCCGATGTGAGCGGCGACTCAGGGAGCTTCCTCTTCGAGGAGGGCGTGGGACTGGTTCCCATCACAGTGAGACGGCAACCGAACGGTGCCTGGTTCGTGCAACTTACGACAGCGACACTCCCCCAGGAAGGTCCGCCCGCCCCCGCGATTGGTGAACTGGCGATGTTATTGAACGTCGCGGAGTCGGATATCCTGCAGGAAGGCGATTTCGCCCAATTCTATTCCTGCGGTGTGCCTTTCCTGTTCGTGCCGCTGCGCAATCGCAACGTGTTGGGGCAAGTGAGGCTGGAACCCGCGGTCAGCCACAAACTCAATGCTCCACAGGTGTTCGCGTTTGCGTACGATCCGGAGCGCGAAGATTCTGACATTCGCGCCAGGATGTTTGCTGAGGGACTGGGCATTGCGGAGGACCCGGCAACGGGTAGCGCCGCAGCGGCCTTAGCAGGCTACCTGGCCCAGCGCGCTACGACAGGGCAAGGCACTCTGCGCTGGACGATTGAGCAGGGATTCGAGATGGGACGTCCCAGCATCATTTATCTGGAAGCCGACATGGACAATGGAGCCGTCACCGCGGTTCGAGTGGGCGGGACGGCAGTGAGGGTGAGCGATGGAGTCCTCAGATAAGAGCGGCTTCCGTGTCGATTACGCTGTCGGCACCCGTTTGCACGATTCTCGCCAGCGCCAAGGCATTGGGCAACACCTGGCTGGCGTAGAACCGGGCCGTGTGAATCTTCGATTCGTAGAACGATCGGTCCGGGCCCTGCAGATTGTTCGCTGCAATGGCTGAAGACCTGGCCAGCAGCCAACCGCCCATCACGTAGCCGCACAACATGAGGTACGGCACTGACACTGCCATCGCCGCCTCCGGCCGCGAGCTCAATGCCTTCACCAGCGACTGCGTGGCGTCCTTCAACAAACCAACAGACTCCAGCGCCGCTGCGCGCGTCGCGGTCGTTGCGGGATCTTTGGCTTCCAGCCCTTCGAGCTCGCGCCCCATGTCAGCCAAAAGCAGATTCATGGCTGCACCGCCATCACGACCGATCTTGCGGCCAATGAGATCGTTTGACTGGATGCCGGTGGTCCCTTCGTAAATGGTTGTGATGCGCGCGTCACGCACATACTGCGCGGCACCTGTTTCTTCGATGAATCCCATTCCGCCGTGGACCTGAACACCGATGTTCGCGACCTGGTTGCCGGTCTCGGTACACCACCCTTTGACAATGGGGATCAGCAGATCGCCCCGTGCCTGCGCGGCCGCGCGCTGCTTTTCATCCGGATGATGGTTGGCAAGATCCAACTGGTAGGCGGTGTACATCGAGACTGCCCGGCAACCTTCCGTCGTCGCCTTCATCGTCAGGAGCATCCGTTTGATGTCCGGGTGATGAATGATCGGCACCGGGCCATCGCCCTGTGCAACCGGGGGCTTGCCCTGAATCCGCGTGCGCGCATATTCCGCCGCCTGCTGATACGAGCGCTCGCCGACCGCGTAGCCCTCCAGCCCGACAGACAGACGCGCTGCATTCATCATGATGAACATGTATTCCAGGCCGTGGTTGGCCTTTCCTACGAGGTAGCCGAGCGCGCCGTCCTTCTCACCGTAGGCCAGCACACAGGTCGGACTCGCGTGAATCCCGAGCTTGTGCTCAATTGAAACGCAGCGTACATCGTTGGGCTTGCCCAGCGTGCCATCGTCATTCACCAATACCTTCGGCACGATAAACAGCGATATGCCGCGCACGCCGGCGGGTGCGCCTTCAATCCGGCCCAATACCATGTGAATGATGTTGGTTGTACAGTCGTGATCGCCCCAGGTGATGAAGATCTTTTGCCCGAAGAGCCTGTAGTGAGCGCCTTCGGGCACTGCGCGCGTACGGATCTGCGCCAGGTCCGAGCCCGCCTGCGGCTCGGTGAGATTCATGGTACCGGTCCATTCGCCGCTCACCATCTTCGGCAGAAACGTGCGCTTCTGCTGCGGTGTGCCCGAGAGCTCCAGGGCATGAACGGCGCCGTGCGTCAGCATGGGGCAGAGTTTGAACGCGAGGTTGGCGGACCCCCAGATCTCCTGTACCGCAGTGACCAGGACCTGCGGTACAACCTGGCCGCCGTATTCGGGGTCGGTGCCCAGCTGCGGCCATCCGCCGGCAACGAATTGTTGGTACGCATCGCGGAATCCGGGCGCCGCGACGACACCCTCCGGAGTCCAACGCGCGCCTTGCTCGTCACCGGACCTGTTGATCGGATCGAGCACGGTTTCGGCAAACCGGCCGGCTTCGCCGAGAATGGATTCGGCCACATCACTCGAGTAATCGGCCAGACCCGGGTATTGCGCCAACCCCTTTGCCTGCAGCAGCTCTTCCAGCACAAAACGCAGTTCCCGCAGCGGAGCGCGATACATGGTCAATCCCCTCGAGCCCGTGGCCCATCAATGCCTGGCGGCTAGTTTACCGCGCCCGGGCGCCGGGCAGAGTGTTATCTTACTCGCCGGTAACCCCCAGGGCAGGGACGATGTTCGCCGCCAGAAATTCGACAAAACGCTGTACTCGCAGGTCTGCCTCGAGCGCGGCAGGATAGATTGCGTACAGGGCGGACGGCGGCGGCACGGTCCACTCCGGCAACACCTGCTTCAGACGGCCGGTGGCCAGTCCCTGGCGGCAGAGAAACTCCGGCAACAGGCCGATCCCCAGTCCCGCCGCGGTAGCCGCATGCAGGACCGCCGGGTCATTCACGGCGAGCTTAGGTGACAGAAGCACTTCCGCCCGCTGCGTGCCACGCTCCAAACGCAAACGATATTGCGGCGGGTCGGTTGCTTCCGGCGTCAGTAGCTCGTGCGTTCGAAGATCTTCGGGCCGCGCGGGCACTGTGCGCTGCTGCAAGTACGCCGGCGTCGCAGCCAAGAGCGCCGGTGGCGCGCCGAGAAGACGGAATGTGAATCCACCTTCAGCGGACAATCGCGTACGAATCGCAACGTCCCAACCCTCGGCACTGTCCGGCGCGTCCATCGACACATCCAGGGGGACATCCGGAAAGCTTTCCAGAAAGCGCGGAACCAATGGTGTGAGCAGCACGCGACCGTATGTTGGATCTGCCACGACGCGCAAAGGGCCGCTGATGGGAGCGTTCAGTTTTCCAATGACGGCGCGCGCGGCCTCGGACTCCTCAACCACGCGCTTCGCGTGCGGATAAAGCAAGCGGCCGGCATGAGTGAGCGAAATCCGACGTGTGGTCCGCTCGAGCACTTTGACGCCGAGTGATTTTTCCAGATCCGCGACCGCGCGACTGACGGCTGCCTTGGGAACTCCCAGGGCGCGCGCGGCGGCAGAGAAACCGTTCAGATCCACTACTTTGGCCAGTACAGCCAGTTGGGCGGGAGTCCATAGAAGGCTCAAGAGTGTTTCAATCCTCAGGTCGTACGTGGGTATTGTTTCACCCCGGGTGCATCGCGGCCAAGCTGTAGAGCTGTAGAATGCGCGTCCGCTGCAATCCCCCGCTGAGGAGTCTCGATGAAAATCTCCATGCCCGCTTTTACAGTAGACATATTCACCCACGTGCTCGGCAATCTGTCCGCCATTCTCGAGAAGGGCACGGCGTTGGCCGCCGCCAAGAAGTTCGATTCGGCTGTGCTGGTCACCTCCCGTCTCGCTCCGGACATGCTGCCGTTGGCGCGCCAGGTCCAGATTGCGTGCGACACGGCGAAAAAAGGTGCGGCCCGCCTGGCAGGCGTCGAAGCACCGCCTTTCGAAGACAATGAGAAGACCATTGAGGAATTGCGCACACGCATTGCCAAGACGATCGACTATCTGAAGACGCTGCCCGCCAGCGCATTTGAGGGTGCCGAAGAACGCGACATCAAGGTGCCGGCCGGCGAGCGCACGCTCGAGTTCAAGGGCCTCGCCTATCTGCAGCGTTGGATACTGCCCAATCTGTTCTTCCACGTGACGACTGCATATAACATCTTGCGCCACAATGGCGTCGAGATCGGGAAACGGGACTTTCTGGGAAGTCCATAAAGGCTGGGAAGTCCATAAGACCTCAGTCCATCGCCGCGCAATGTTAAGTTGCCGCAATGTTGCGCGGCGTCGAGTTGAATATGACAAACCACGCACACTGACTTCAAAAAGTAACACCCGTTGTCCGAAAGAACGCGAGCGGTGTCACGGCGCCGCAGCGATAGTCCTGAGAATCTAGTGGCCAGCGTTGACAGATTTTCTGCCCACGCTGTGTGCTTTGGATGGGGAAGTCCTTGCAGCCACAGAAAGTTATCGCCGTGCGTCAGCCTGCCAATACACCTGCTGCGGCCGGTCCTGCCGCCGCCGCTCCTGGACCGAATGAACCGGCGACCGCCGAGTCGTTGGGATGGCAATTGCGAGCAGCGCTGCCGCCGCTGCGCCTGCATTCGGTTTCAATTTACGATGAGCAGGCCAATGTACTTTGGCTGAGCGAAGGGGCTCTCGGGCCCGATGAGCACAACGTCGTTGTTGAAGCGATCGAGGCGCTCAGCAGCGACTCGAGCCTGAACTGCTATGAGACCGGCCTGGAAGACGGCCGCGTCGCCATCTTTCTGCCGGTTCGCTCACCTCAGGGCGGCCTCGTGGGACTTGCGATGATTCTCGCTGACATCAAGTCAGTCGGGGATGGCGTCCTCGACCGGATGATGTCGCCGCAAGTGCGCACGATAATGCAGAAGGTGGCCGTGCTTTTGCGTCCGGCACCGCCGAAGGGCTCGCAGACGGAATCGTTGAAGATCCTCGAGCTCGCACCCGAGATCGCCGAGGCGCCTGCGCCGGCTTCCCCTTCGAAGTCCGCGACACCTGTTTCCAACTTTGCGCCTGCGGCGCCTGCAGCACGGAACGTTCCTGCCGCGCCGGCAGCTGCCGCGCGCGTAGCGCCGCCCGTACTCACTCCCCAAGCCGTCGATGACATTCTGGAGTTCGAGTTGACTCCGGATTTGCCGCCGGCGGCGGGTGGCAGCCGCAGCCATTCACAAACACAGCGTCTGCCCGCATTGTCCGCGGTCAATGGCACGGATCTGAGCTTGGATCCGCCGACTGCGAAGCCTGCTGCGAAGGCTGCACCGGTTCCGCCGAAATTGGGGGCTGCTTCGTCTGCCGCTGGCGCAAATGCGAGCGCGCGTAGCAACGGTGCTGCGAGCGCTGCCGCTACGACCCCGGCCGCCGCCGTATTCGCCGCTGCGCCGATCCTCAACACACCGGCCGCCGCGCCAGCATTTGTTCCCGGCGCAAACGGAGCCTCGCGCTCCAGCAGCGCCGCACCGATCGTTAGCTCACCGGCACATTCACCTTCGTTCGCAGAGGCGTTCGACCTCAACCTGCCGCAGCTAAATGAGCCCGCTCCGACGGTGTTTGCTGCCAACGTCGCGCAGTTTCCCACCGCCGCGCCGGCGCCAGCTCCAGCACCGGTGGCTGCAATCCCGGTCGCAGTTCCAGTAGCAGCTCCCGCGACACCAACGTCCGTGAACGGTTCGGGAGCACCGACGACGGCCGCCCAGGCTGTTTTCAGCTCCGGAGCGACCACGACTTCGAAGACGTTGACCGGCACGGCGAAGACACTCAGCTCCACCGATACCTCAAAGGCTCTCGGCGCAACGAGTACCTCCCGCGTAATAGCGCTGCCCGATGGCGTCACCCTCATCCTCGAAGTGCTGCCTTTCAGCAAGCTTCGGGCGGGTGGGCGCACGCGACGCTATGAAGTACAGGCGCGATCGACGCATCCGAACCGCACGCCTGCGGGGTTCGACAAGATTGCTTTACAGCAGCTACTCACGTGGATGGGGAGCAACCGCGCCGCTTGGAGCCTCGAACCCACGAGTTTCACGCTCAATCTTTCGATCTCCACACTCGAAGATGAGCGTTTTCCGCAATTCGTCGCCTCGAACCTGAAGGCGAACGGCATTGCGCCCGACAACATCGGCTTTGAGATTGCTGAGCCGCTGTGCCTGCAGCGTCGTGCGCAGGTCGAGCGCTTCATTACTCTCTGCGACAAGCTCGGCTGCTTTGTTGTGATCGACGACTTCTCGCTGGATTCATCGATTACCGGTTTGCTGCGCTCCAAAGCGCTGCGGCTGGTGAAGATCGACCCGAAGCTGACGTCAGTGGCCCTGAAAGACAAGCTGGCCCAGGCGATGGTGGTTGCCATCGCGCAGGCGGTGAAGGTTTTGGGGATTCATTGCGCCGCCAAGCGTGTTGACACGCAGGCGTCGTTGCAGTGGTTGACGGCTATTGGGTGCGACTTTGCGCAGGGAGCTGCTTTGGGGCAGATCCAGGCGTTGGAGACGCTAGGGACTCAGCCGGCACCGACGCCGTCGCAGCCGGCCTAGCGCGGAGGGTGAGGGATCCTCCGCGGAGACGGTGAGGTCGACGTCGGGCTCGGCTCGTTCGGGCCCGTCGCGGGCTCATCACCACTCGGGTCAGTTGCGCGATCGCCGGTTGGCTCTGTCGCGCGGTCCCCACTGGGGCTCGAAGCATCGACATCCTTAGCGTTCGTCGCCGAGGAGCGCATCGCCTCAAACTCCTCCCTACTCAAATACCCGTCTTTGTCCTTGTCAGCCATGGTGAAGGCGGCGGCCACGCGAGGGTTATCTGCGGCTTCGAGTGCAGATATGCGGCCGTCGTTGTCCGCGTCCAACTTGCGGAACGCTGCTGGCGACGTGTCCATTGCAGCTAAACGCATCTTGGTACCCGGGTCCGGCTGGGTCGCGCTTTCCGCGGGCTCGTCCACCGAGGTCTGGACCAACGTAGATTGAGCCGTCTGGGCGGCCACGAAACCTGCGATTGAGATCAGCGCCGCCGCGCTGATGCCTAAGAACAGCTTTTTCATGTCACTTCTCTCGCTATCTCTCAGATGAGCAATTCAGCGACGCAAGCATTGTTCCGTTCGACTTCTTTTTCTTTGAAATCAAGCAGTTGAGATTTTCAGACGCGTTCTGCCGCGACCGGGCCTGCGACGAGGCGAGTCCAGGGCGCGGTTGCCGTGCCCGCATTCGACGAACGGATGGCCTAAGCTCCCGAGACCCTAACCCTGCAGCCAACAGCCTGCATGCTGACGCTCGACCTACTGCGGACAAAACGCAATTTGCTTTTCTGGACTCTGCACGCCGCCGGCTGGGCTGCGTATGCAGTCACGCAGTATTTCGGCGCGCTTCTGTACGAAAAGCCGTCCAGTTACGGCCAGGTGATCCTGATCGCCGCAGCCGCGGGATTCGTGCTCTCGATTCCGATGCGGTCCATCTACCGCAGACTGTGGGGGCGATCGCCGCGCGTCGTGGTCGTCGGAGTCCTGCTTACCTGCTACGCAACCGCCTTGGCGCTCCGTTCAGTCATCAATCTCGCCTACAAGCAGATCGTCGAACCGGACTGGCAGTTCAAGACCCTGTTCGAAGTGTTCGGAGGTGCGTTGTCGAGTACGTATCTGCTGCTGTGTTGGACGGCGTTTTATTTCAGCTTTAAGAACTACGAGGCTCAGCAGATGCAGCAGGCGGACGCATTGAAAGCGACAGCTCTTGCGCAGGAAGCGCAGCTCAAGATGTTGCGTTATCAGTTGAATCCGCATTTCCTGTTCAACACACTCAACGCCATTTCAACGCTGATTCTCGACAATCAGAACCGCACGGCTAATAACGCTGTCACGCGGTTGTCAGAGTTCTTGCGCTATACATTGGACCAGGATCCGGTGAAAAAGGTCACGCTTCGGCAAGAGATCGAAGCGTTGGACCTGTACCTCGGAACTGAACGGCTGCGCTTCGGGGAACGATTGCGATTGGAATATGCCATTGATGGCCCCGCGCTCGATGCACTAGTACCCAGCCTCTTATTACAGCCCCTGCTGGAAAACTCCCTGAAATACGCGGTGTCGTCGCGCGAACAGGGAGGCTCGATTCGCATTGAGGGTCGTATACGTGGTGCGATGCTAGAAGTCAGCGTAATCGATGACGGACCTGGATTGCGCGACGGTGCACCGACGAACGAGAGACGGGGCGTAGGTCTTAGAAACACGCGCGAACGTCTGGCCGTGCTCTACGGTGAACATCACCGATTCGCCGTACTCAACAGCCATCCCGGATTGCGAGTGGACATGGCGTTGCCTCTTGAACTGGCACCCCAAACGAGCCCACAGTCAGAACCCCGACCGGCGGAATCTGAGGTAGCGCGAGCGTGAAGATCACGACGATCATCGTGGATGATGAAGCGCTGTCCAGGCGAGGCATCGAGATTCGGCTGCTGTCCGCGCCCGATTTTGAGGTGGTTGCGCAATGCTCAAATGGACGCGAGGCGCTGACCGCGGTCACTAAACACAAGCCTGACGTTTTGTTTCTGGACATCCAGATGCCCAGCATGTCGGGGTTCGAGGTGCTGGCTCAGCTCCCGCAGGAGTCGTTGCCGGTCGTTGTGTTTGTCACGGCTTACGACCAATACGCGATTCGTGCCTTCGAAGCACGTGCAGTCGATTACTTACTCAAACCTGTCGATGACACGCGGTTCAATGCCGCGCTCGAGCGTGTCCGTAATCAGGTGCAGTCGCGCAACGCGACCAACCAACGTGATCGCCTCGTCGAAATCATTGCTGAGATTACGGGGTCGGGTGAGCTAGCTCTCGAGGAGCTGCTAACTCACGGGCCCAAGGCCGCGGAACCGCGTCGTCCTGAAATCCTTCCGATCCGTCAGGGCCGGGAGACCGTGCGGGTCACGGTCGCATCAATCGAGTGGATCGACGCCGCTGGCGATTACATGTGTATCCACGCCAGTGGGAACACTCACATTCTCCGCGGAACAATGAAGGAGCTCGAGGAGGTTCTCGATCCAAGATTGTTCCAACGAGTTCATCGCTCGACGATTGTGAATCTAAGTCTGGTGAAGAGTCTTCGTGCGCACATGAACGGGGAGTACTTCCTAACGCTGGAGGGCGGGCACGAATTGAAGCTGTCTCGCACCTATCGCGATAAGGTGGAGTATTTCCTCAAGGGCGCGCGGGCCTGAAAGTCGGTGGCTTTGGGCGTTAAGCCCGACGTCGGAACGTGCCTGTCGAAAACATTGCCTGGTCGCAATCGACTACGCTAATGCAGTTTCGACCGGATCGTTTTGCGCTGTAGAGAGCTTCGTCCGCCACTTGGACAGCCCCATCGGGACTGCGGCCGATTCTCGGGCCGACGATGGCCACTCCTATGCTCGCGGTGACGAACAAGGCCGTCGCGGAGTCCTCATGCATGATGTTCAACGCATGGATGGACTTGCGTAATTGGTCCGCCATCTCCCGGACGTTCTCAGCACTGAGATCGAACAGCGCCAGGACGAACTCTTCACCACCGTAGCGCGCGGCGATGTCTAAAGGCCGGCGCGCAAACCCTTGCACCACCTGCGCGACGCGCCTCAGTGCCTGATCGCCGGCCTGATGACCGTATCGGTCGTTGTAGGGTTTGAAATGGTCGACATCGATCAGCAGGAGTGCCAGAGAACGACGATCGCGAAGCGCCTGCTGCCACATACGTGGAAAGTAGTCATCGAACGCGCCACGGTTCTTCAGCCCGGTAAGTCCATCCCGCGCAACCATCTCACCCATCAAACCGCGCTCGAGGAAAGATATGCGCAGCTGCCGCTCCACCCCCCGGTACACAAACGCGCCGACGGCACCCGTAATCGTTAGAACAACCACATAGTAGATGACGGACCCGGCTGCTTCACCGGTGTATGCGAGCGTCGCACCGCACGCGATGACCATCGCGGCGGTCGCGAGAAGCGCTTCGCGAAACAACTGACCACCGAGGAAGAACAGCGCGATGCTGTACGTGGTCAGGAAGTAGAACTGATCCGGATGTGCACCCACAGAGCGGTTTGCAACACCCATCGCTGACGCGATTGCGAATACTGGTACCGCTACCCGGGCAACAGGCAGGTAAATGCGCTCGTAGTAGCTGCTCCACGAGGCCCAAACGAGAAAAAGGCACGCCGGCACTACGACGCCGAGCCAACCGTAGAGCACATCGTTTAGCGGCACGCCGTCCATGACGACGAGGTGAATCGCCTCTGCTATCGCGAGAGCACAAATCGCGAGCTGAAAAAAACGCACGCGGGAGCGGACGCGTTCCAGGTGGAATGTCTGGAATTCGTTTTCGAGCTCGGACGAGAACCGCAGATCGGGAAAATCTCGCCGCAGCTCGCTGGCATAGGGTGAGTCTGGAAGATGTTCCAGATCTAGAGCTGCGTGCATCTGCATCGGAGCGGAAATTTATCTCACCCTGCTTTAGTAGAATGTGACCCAGGTCCGAGGCTGTTTCAACCGGGCGTCGCACGCTTCATTTACCAAGTGTAACGAACTCTGTAGCGGACTAAAGTCTCGCCGTCCTTGGGCACATCCACTGGAAAAGTGATGGTGCGGGCATCTTCTTTTATAAATTCATGCGTCTTGGTCAGAATCTTCCAGTTACTCCAGCGATATAAATTTTCTTTGACGACGACGTGCACGGGTTGGTCCTTGTGATTGCGGAGCTTCACTTCGATCTGCTCCTCCATCCATTGAGCTTTGGTGTCCACGGTGAAGTCAGTCTGCTTGCGCTCGCCTACCACATCGAACGCTGATCCCAGCTTCACGCGTACCTGCTCATCCTTCGGTGTGTGATCAATACGATCCTCGCCGATGAATTCCAGGCTTCCGTCAGCAGCGTCGAGCTTCGACACTCTGATCCGGCCGGCTGGTAATGGGACACCCAGGCCATATTGCTTGTCGTTTCGAAACTCCAGGTAAACGTCGACTTTCTTATTGGATTGACCGCCGAAATTTCGATCCGTCATGGGGCTCGGGTAAAAATAGGGCTCGCCTGCACCGTTGTAGAGCAGGATCTTTTTGGCGGGAATCTGGCGCGCCTGGTCGAAGAGCTCAATC
Source organism: Gammaproteobacteria bacterium (assembly GCA_034668025.1). GTDB lineage: Bacteria > Pseudomonadota > Gammaproteobacteria > Steroidobacterales > Steroidobacteraceae > 13-2-20CM-66-19. The sequence goes on from JAXDQF010000466.1 coordinate 11,571, forward strand.
TGCTTCGTCGAGTTGTTCCCCAGCGTGGTGGGGCGCTGCAGCGTGTAGAGATGGAATTCGAAGAAGGACTGTTCCTTGAATCCGGGCGGGGGCGCAGCCACTGCGGCGGCGTAGTCCATCGCGCGCTTCTCCATCATCGGCCGCGCCTCAGGAGCAGCGCGGTGCACATCGCCCGCGATGAGCTTCAGATGCGCGTTGGGGTAGGCGGCTCCAGATTGATTGATCACGCTGACCCACGCTGAGAGATCGAGAAGACCGCTGTTAGCGTCCTTGCCCTCGTTGAAGATGAGGTTGTAATCCGCCCACCACGTCACTCCGCCCGTCTGATACGTGACTCGGCTCCGCTGGGTGCCGGTAGTGGGTGATGTGACGTCCCAAACCAAAGTCGGGCGGGTGTCGAGGCCGCCCGGCAGCTCAGGAAAGCGAACCGACGAGTAGTCGCGCAGCGATTGAATCGTTCCGTCATTCGTTCGCAGCAACAACCCGTCCGTGGACGAGAGCAGAGTTCCGTTGACGGTCTCGACCCGATCGCCAACATGGCGCTCAACTGCGATCGGACGGTCAATGTATTTCAGAAGCAGCTTGTCGGTGCTCACCAAATCAAACTGATAGCTCTGTTCGAGCACGCGCGTTCGAGGCTCGGTCAAAGACGTGAAAGTGACTGTTGTTGGATCGATGAGTGCCGCAACGTCGGCGAACTTCAGTGTGGAACGCCCGCTTGCGAGCTTCACATCGCGCTCTTGGCGAATCATCGCGTAACCCGGAACGCTCGATGCATTGGGAACCCCACCTCCGGGAACCGGACGGTAGAGATCAGGAGAGATCGCGCCGGGTTCCGCTGAACTGTAAATCGTAATCGCAGTGTCTTCGCCGCCAGCGCTGGCTACCGACGCTCCTGCGGTGAGGAGAGAACCCAGGGCGGTGGCAACGGCTTTGCGAATAGACAGTCTTCTGGTGAGCATGAGGGACTCCGGTAAATGCCTGCTCAGATAGAAACGTCAACGCCTGACGTTTGGGGTTAACGGAGCGGCGGGGGGGATTGTCCGCTTTGGACCTGATCGGATGGAAAAATGCTCGACTGCCCGTCACTTTTCTGAAGGGCGGGACTGGTCAGGAACGACCGGCAGAGTGTGATGTACGTCACAACGTGAGGCCGGTCCTGCCGATCTGTGAGCCATCGCCTAGGTCGTCCGGGTTCGGCATTGCAGGATACGTTCAGGATTGATCGCCTCGATTCCGGCTCGAAAACTATGGAAGCAGCTTCTCGACCGACCTTTGAGCCCTTGGCCGACCTTCCGGTCGAGGAACCTATTGGGTTGGGTGGAATAGGGACGCCATCGGGTCGTACCTCTTCTACAGCACCTCCACCGTCAAACTCCGCGTCGTCGGCGGCTTCAAATGAAAAGAGCGTGATGGATTCAGACGAGGACTTGCTGTCGCACGGCGCTTTGCTGGACCTCGGAGGCGAGGTGCCGGCGCCACCGTCCATTGCGGCGCCCTCAAATTCCTCCGTGCCGGAGGCCCGGCCTGACACGGCACTCATTCCGACGCTGTCGGCGTCGGCGTCGGGAGAGCTGCTTGATCCGGAAGTGCTGTTGGGTGCTTCGGAGCCCGGCGGACCGGCGCGCGTGGATGGCACTAACGCACTTGGGGCTGTCGGGCGTGCGGGTGCCGTCGGTGGTACAGGAGCGGCTGGAACTGCGAATGCTGACTTGGCGAGCGCGTCGACCTCCTCGACTGGCGCCGCCTCCTCGACCAGCGCCAGTCCGCGCGGCACGGACAAGGCCACAGGCGCTGCCCGGGTTGGTGCACGTACGGGCACAGGTACTTCTTCTTCGGCAGCCGCTGGCCCGCGTGAGACGGGTGCGGGTTCTTCTTCCTCAATTGGCGCTGGCCGGGATGGCTCCGCGGCTGCCGTAGGTTTGGCTACCGGTGCAGTTTCCAAACGGGCAACGGTCGCTAGCGTGGGTGCTGCTCGCACAGGCGCTGCGCGTGGGGCTTCGGCCACGGGCGCGAATGCAGCTTCGGTGGCGGGTGCTGGGCGAGCCGGGTCTGGGACTACTGCAGGCGCATCCTCTTCGTCAGGTGCTAACAAGGTCTTGGCTACTGCACGTGCAGCCACCTCGGCGGCAAGCGCGGGCAAAGACGGCTCGACTGCCAATGCCACGGCCGCTTCACGCGGTGGTGCCGCCACTGGCGTAGGAGCCCCTGCTGCTGCGGCGGTCGCGGCTACCCCTTCCGCCACCTCCAAGACGGGCACGAACAAATCAGGCGCTACTACAGCATCGGCGGCCTCCTATCAGGCCGGGGCCGGTGTTAACCGGACAGGGTCGATGCCGGCCGGAACATCGAAACCTGTGGGGGTTCCGATGAGTGGTGCCACCGCAAAGAGAACCATTGGGCCGGTAGGTGTCGGCACGAATGCGACCGCCACACCAGCGCCAACTGCGAGCAGCCCATCGAATGATTTCGTGTTGATGCCCGAAGATGGGGCGTCGAGCGGTGCGACCTCAGGTGCGTCACCAACATCACCTGACCCCGCCGCTGTCTCCACATCGGCATCGGCGTTGTCAGCAACGGGCACGTCGGCCAATCCGGCCGTACCCAACGGCTTTGCTGGACTACCCGTATCGCCTTCACCCTTTGAAGAGCAGTTGCCCGATTTACCGTTGGAACTGATGGACGATCCGCTGGCCGTGGCAGCTCCGCCGCCAGGAATGTCGGTTCCGCCATTGACGCCTTCGGCTACATCGACCGCTGCATCGACGACGCCATCAGTATCGTCACCGTGGTCGTCAGCGACTCCGAGCGCTTCTGCGGCACCGCCGTCTTCTTCGACGACGCCGATTGCGTCGACACCAACTCCTTTCCTCTCGACACCGACTGAATCTGTTGTTCCGTCGTTGCTCAGTTCGACGGCGATCGCGGCGCCCGCCGCCACCTTGCCGCCCCTTGCCGCCGCGACTCAAAGCGTGCCGGTGACGATTCCAAGTCCACCGGTGGCTTCATCTGTGGCCCCCGTTGTCTCCGCAGCGTCTGCAGCAGCTGCCGCCGCAGCGGCAGCAACGCCAGCCATGGATCGGGATTTCATTGCCCGGAACCAGATTGTTGAGCGGTATTTGTCTGGACGGTTGCCTCTGAAAGGGGCAACTGACTTCGAGAAGTTCTGCAAAGACAACCCGAAGGTCCTCGATGAGCTGGGGCTGCCTGAGCGCGTCAACGCAGGCCTGCGATTGCTGGAGGCCAGCGGCAAGCCCGAACCCTGGCAGGAGAAATCGCAACGCTCCTGGACCAAGCCGCAGTTTGTGCTCGGTCTGGTGGCTGCCGTAGTGGTGTTGGGCGTGGGACTCGCCGTGGTGGCGAGTGAGAATTCGATCAAGAGCCAGCGGATCGCCAGGCTCGAGAAACAGGCGACGGAGCGGCCCCTGGATCCGGCAACGAACACTCGTGTGATTCGCCTGGTCCCCAGTCACGAAGCCGCGTCCAATACACCGGCCGTCGTCATCGGGGGTGGTGCGGCGCAACTGGTTGACTTCAAGATCGACGAGACGCGTTCGGCTTACAAGACGTTTCGCATCACTATCGATCGCATCGACCAGGGCCGTGTTGCGGTGTTGCACAATCTGGTGAAAGACTCCAACGGGCACCTGCGCATTGCGCTGAACAGCTCGGCCCTGGGCCCGGGCAACTACCAGCTGACGATCGAGGGTTTGTCGTGGCGCGGGGACCCGGAGCCGGATTCGTGGGTCACGATCGGGATTCAACGTTAGGTTCAACGCGAGAGTGCGGACAATTGCCCCCAGTGTGACGAACCTCGCGATTCGCAATTGTTACAGGTGATTCTGCGCCCAGGAGTCCGCAGCAAAGGCCGATCCTGACACGGAACCGCGCGAATCGCTGCCGTAGAGTCTGATTCGAACGCGGACCGCTGCGGATCCCGAGGGCACATGACAACGCTAGAAGACCGCCGCAGGACGGATGCTCCAGCGACGCCGGCAACGCAAAACGACGTCTTCGTCGCGCGCCAGCCCATATACGACTCTGCCATGGCCGTCATGGCCTTCGAGCTGTTGTACCGGCCTTCGCCCTCCGCAACCAAAGCCCGGGTCACCGATCCGCGCCAGGCTACGCTGGAAGTCATTTCGAGCGCCGCGCTGGAAATCGGCCTCGACCGGCTGTCGGGCGGCCAGCCCGTGCATATCAACTTCCCGATGGAACTGCTCGTAGATGTGCCCGATCTGCCGCTGCCGCCGAACCTCGTAGTCATCGAAGTTCTGGAGGATGTACGCGCCGAGAAGGCAGTCATTGAGGGCATCCGCAAGTTGCGCGCACGGGGTCATCGCATTGCGCTGGACGACTACTCCCCGCACGTCAGTGATCCGCGGCTGTTGGAGTTTGCCGATATCGTCAAGCTGGAGATCAGTCATCCGCCCGCCGATGAGCTGGCGAGGCTGGTTGCCGAGCTCAAACCCCGCGGCGTGCAGTTGATTGCGGAGAATGTGGAGACGCCGGAGGATTTTGAAGCCTGCGTAGCGTTGGGATTTACCGGGTTCCAGGGCTACTTCCTGCAGCATCCCCAAACCTTCCGTGCGAAGCGGGTTCCGTCCAGCCGCTTGAGCACGCTGCGGCTGGTTGCGTCGCTGTCCAACGAACAATACGCCATCGACGAAATCGAGCTGTTGATCAGCCAGAACGTGTCCATGTCCTATCACGTGCTGCGATGCATCAATTCCAGCTACTACAACCTGGCACGCAAGATCGATTCGATCCGCCAGGCGATCGTGATACTCGGCGTGGACCACCTGCGCCAGTTGTGCTCGCTGTTGTGTCTGCAGGGATTCGATGATCGCCCGCCGAGTCTGTTTCTCAACGCCATGACCCGCGCCCGGATGTGCGAGCAACTCGGGCGCCTGGGTGGTGCAAAGGATACCGGAGCATTTTTCATCACCGGGTTGTTTTCCCTGCTCAACGCACTGACGGGCATGCCCACCCAGAAGATCGTCGAGGAACTGCCGCTGTCGCCAGCTGTTTCCCGTGCGCTCGTCGCCGGCGAGGGTGATCTCGGGAAGGCTCTCAAATGCACACGCGCTTATGAGCGCGCAGCCTGGGACCATGTCACTTACGGCAATCTGTCACCGGCACTCATTCGAGCAGCGTATGTAGATGCATTGTTCTGGGCTGAGCAAGCCCGTGCGATGCTTGCCAAATAACCTGCGCTGAGAAAGGCAGGCTCGCAGAGTTTTCAGGGGCGGCTGATTTACGACGGATCGGGTCGCCAGCCAGCCGGTGGTTGCCACCAGCACGGCGCCGCCAACCAGACCTTCCACGCCGATCCACCAATCAAACGTGTAGTGCAGCTGCAGGACCCGTGTATCGATGAAGTACGCGGCAACGGAAGCGCCAATCGCCGCGAGCAATCCTGACAGCAGACCCAGTGTAGTAAATTCCGACAGCACGCCCTGAAGCACGGTAGCCCGACGAGCGCCGAGGGTACGTAACATAGCGCTCTCATAACGCCGTTCATCCCTGCTGGATTGCACAGCCGCCAATAGAACCGTCAGGCCGGCAAACAACGTGAAAATGAAAACGCTCTGCACGGCCAACACGGCCTTGTCGAGGACCGAGCGCACCTGCGTGAGCAGATCGTCGATGTCGAAGATCGAGACACTCGGGAATCGCTTGGCCAGCTGCGACAGGGAGCGGGCGTCCCCGGCCTTCAGATTCGCGCTGGTGATGTAGGTTCCCGCGGTCTTTTCGAGCACCCCCGGCGCGAATACGACAAAGAAGTTGGGCTGGAAGCTGTCCCACTTCACCTTGCGAATGCTGGCGACTTTCACGTCGAAGGACTCGCCGGCAATATCAAAGCTCAGGCTGTCACCGACGTTGACACCAAGTGAGTCCTGGAATTCGGTCGACAGGGAGACCAGGGGCTTGCCGTAGTCGGCGGCAGTCCACCACTCACCGGAGACGATCCGATTGTCGGCGCCGGGCTCAGTGGACCAGGTCAGGTTTTGCTCGCGGGTCGCGAAGTTCTCACCCTCCTCGCCGGAGAACTTCAGATCTTCGACCGATCGTCCTTTGATACTGGTCAGGCGCCCGCGAATCATCGGCAGCACGCGGGCGGTTTTGGCGCCGCGATCCTTCAGGAACTGCACGAAGGCGTCACGATCGGCGGGCGGTATGTTGATAAAGAAGTAGTTTGGTATGTCTGCGGGCAGGGTCCGCCGCCAGTCACTGCTCAGATCGTTGCGCACGATTCCCAACAGCAGCAGGACCATGATTCCCGTTCCAAACGCCACGATCTGCACGAGGCTTTCGTTGCGCCGCCGGCTCAGGTTTGCGACACCAAATCGCCACGCGACACCGACACTGCCGCGCAACTTGCCCGCCAGAAACACGAGCAACGCACCGGCCAGAGTCAGGACCAGCAGAAAGCCGCCCAACCCGGCGGTGAAGCCCAGAAACAGCTTCCAGTCCCGCACCACCCAATAGACCAGGAACACGACGACGGCCACAGCCGGGCCGAAAGCCAACAACACCAGAGGCGGAGGTGGACCGACGTCGCGGCGCAGAACCCGCAGCGCAGGTGTACGCGACAGCTGGAACAGGGGTGGCAATGCGAATCCAACCAACACCGCGATCGCCGTCATGAAGCCAATTGCGGCCGGAATGAGGCTGGCCGGTGGCAAGTCAACCGCCAGCAGGCTGCGGATGGTCCGCAAGAGCCACTCCTGCGCCACATAGCCCAATGCGCAGCCCAACACTGCTGCAATGATCGCGACGGCGACGAGCTGCAGGACAGTCACGGATAGCGTGAACGCCCGGGTAGCGCCGAGTGTCTTCAGCAAGGCCACCGTGTCCAGGTGGCGGTTTACGTATTGGCGGGCTGACATTGCGACGGCTATTGCGCATAGGAGGACACTCACCAGGCTGGCCAGGCTCAGAAATCGGCCGGCGCGATCGACGGCGTTTCTGATTTGGGGACTGGCGTCTGTGATGTCGTGGACCCGCTCGCCTTGCTTCTTGTGCGCCGTGAGCCAGGTTTTGAATTCGTCGATTTTGTCGCGTTCGCCGGCAAAGAGCGCGCGATAACTGACGCGACTGCCCGGCTGGATGAGTTGAGTCGCCGGAAGGTCCGCCTCATTCATCAGGAGCGAGGGAGCAAGCTCAGCGAACGTGCCGCCCTGATCGGGACGAGAAATCAAGACGTGGCCGACACGTAAAGTCGCTGCACCGATGGAGACTTCCGAGCCCACGTGAACATCAATCGCGGACATCAGTTTGGAGTCGGGCCATATCTCGCCTGGAGGCGGAATGCCGTGGGCCTGCTGGCCTACGGTGAACGGCTCTTCTGATATCAGCACTCTGCCACGTAGGGGATAGCCGTCCGAGACGGCGCGCAGGTTCGTTAGCTGGCTTCGATCACCATTGAAGACGACGCTCAGCAGCGCAGTGTTACGCGCAGTTACGAGACCACGGCGCTTTGCCTCCTCGTAATACTGCTTGTTGATGGGCTGGGGTGACCCAAGACGAATGTCTGCGGCCAGCACCTCGCTCGCCTGTAACGCGACGGCGGTGCTGATTCGACTCACGAGAAATCCGACGCCCGTCAAAGCTGCAACCGCCACTGTCAGGGCCAACAGCAGCACGCCGAGTTCGCCGGAACGCCATTCTCGCGCGAGGGATCTGAGAGCAAGGGACAGTGCGCGCATCGCTGGCCCTATACCACGCGCCCAGCTTCCATGCGGATGGTGCGGGCGCAGCGTGCGGAGAGGCCTAAGTCGTGCGTTACTAGAATGAGGGTCGTATGGGAGCTCGCATTGAGATCGAACAGCAGTTCGCCAACGCGGCCGCCCGTGACGGTGTCCAAGTTACCCGTAGGCTCGTCCGCAAATAGCACCGCAGGTTGCGTTACAAACGCGCGAGCCAGCGCCACGCGCTGCTGCTCCCCACCTGAGAGCTGCCGCGGATAGTGTCCAGTACGGGCGCCCAACCCGACACGCTTGAGCGACTCCACCGCCGCCTGCCGCGCCTCCGAGTTGCCCGCCAGCTCCAAAGGCAGCATGACGTTTTCGAGAGCGGTGAGGGCCGGAATGAGATGAAATGACTGGAACACGAAGCCGACGCGTTGCGCTCTGAGACGCGCCCGTCCATCCTCGTCCAGCCTTGCGAGGTCCTGGCCCTCGAGGAGCACGCGCCCACTGGTGGGCAAATCGAGGCCCGCCAGCAACGCAAGGAGCGTGGATTTGCCTGCGCCGGAAGCACCGACTATGGCGACCGACTCGCCGGGGGCGATGTCGAACGACACGTCGTGCACAATAGTGAGCGAACCTTCTGGACTGCTAACCCGCTTTGTGAGGTTTTCGGCCTTGAGAACGCTGTCACGGATCATCGGCGCCTGCGCGCTCAGCATCGCATTTTGGGTCATCGCGCTCCAGGACGCCGCAGCGGCCGATCGAAATATCCTCGTCTTCGGCGACAGTCTCAGTGCCGCGCACGGCCTAAAGCCTGAACAAGGGTGGGTAGCACTACTGAACACGAGGCTACGAACACAAGGTTACGGTTACAACGTCGTGAACGCCAGTGTGAGCGGCGAGACCACCAGCGGTGGCCTGCAGCGTCTGCCGCGAGCCTTGGAGCTCAACAAGCCGCAAATACTGGTCCTGGAGCTCGGGGCCAACGACGCACTGCGAGGATTACCCCTGGCCAATGCAAAAGACAATCTGTCAAAAATGGTAGAGCTGAGTGCCAAGGCCGGTGCCAGGGTGCTGCTGGTCGGGATGCGCATTCCGCCCAATTACGGGCCGAAATACACCGCGGACTTTGTGCAGATGTACAAGGATCTGAGTGCGCAGTATCGGACCGCATTCGTGCCATTTTTGCTGGAGTCCGTGGCGCTGGACAGCTCGAAAATGCAGGACGACGGGTTACACCCGAATGCGTTGGGCGAGCCGCCGGTGCTTGATACGCTCTGGCCGCAGCTCGTACCGTTGCTGAAGAAAGATCGTTGAGGGGGCGGTGATGGAGAGAATTTGGCTGAAGTCCTATCCGGATGGTGTACCCGCGGACGTCGATCTCAATCAGCTGCGCACACTGGCACAGCTGATTGACGAGAGCTGTGCGCGGAACGCTGATTCGGTGGCGTATGTACAGATGGGGCGCTCGCTGACCTATCGTGATTTGGACCGGCTCGCGCGCAATTTCGCTGCCTACCTGCAGAAGACCACGGGCCTCGCCAAAGGCGAGCGATTCGCGATCATGTTGCCCAACGTGCTGCAGTATCCGATCGCGATGTTTGCCGCCCTGCGCAGCGGGCTCATTGTAGTCAACACCAACCCGCTGTATACCGCCCCGGAGCTGGAGCACCAACTGGCCGACTCCGGCGCCACCGCGAT
>JAXDQF010000467.1:0-11693 GCA_034668025.1 Gammaproteobacteria bacterium
ACCGCCGCGCGATGCGCCAGCATGTCGCGGGTGGCTGTCGGCTTCCATTCAGTCATGATGGGCGATCATCCCGCCCCGCAGCCGGGCCAGTGGTTGTCCCATGGAGATGCGGTCACGTGCGTTCACGCCGGGCAGCCAGTCGATCGTATCGGGCGGCAGAATGAGTATCACTGTCGAGCCCATGTTGAAACGTCCCATTTCAGCCCCTTTTTCGAGGCGTAGCGGAGCGCGGGATTCATCCAGTGGCAGTTCCAGGCGCGTCTGCGGGGTGCGGGGCGTTATCTCCCCGTGCCAAACCGTTTCCATACTTCCAACAAAGAGTGCGCCAACCAACACCATGGCGAATAACCGGGGTCCTTCCTCGAATATGCAGACAACTCTTTCGTTCCGCGCGAACAGTCCGGGGACTGTCGCCGCCGTTACAGCGTTGACACTGAACAGCTTGCCTGGAACATACCAGGCCGCGCGCAGTGTGCCGCTGAGCGGCATGTGGATGCGATGATAATTGAAAGGCGCAAGATACAAAGTAGCAAAGCAACCACCGGCGAACCGCGGCGCCCAATCGATTGCCGAGCCTGCCGATTCCAGCAGCGCTTCCAGCGAATACTGGTGCCCCTTGGCCTGCATGATTTGCGACCCATCCAGCTGCCCGAGCTGGCTGACGGCCCCATCGACCGGTGAAATCAAAACACTGTCATTGGGATCTACCGGGCGGGCTCCCGGGCGCAGGCCCCGGGTGAAGAATTCATTGAACGACCCATAGGCCAGCGGGTCCGGCTGCAGCGCGTCCGACATGTCCGGGCTGAAGCCGCGCATGAAGCTGCTGATGAGCGCGTTTTTCACGCCGGGCGCGCGACTGCGCGTCAGGCGATAGACCACCCGGGACAGGAAGTGTTGTGGGATGGCGTATTGACTGGCAACAAACAGGCGTTCTGTCAGCGTCGGCAAATCATCTTTTTTCATTACGACTGGGCAGCCAGGTGAGGGGCCGCAACTACGAGATCCTGTGCGAAACGACGAGTGTCAAAAGGCGGAGAAAAGACGCCGACAATCTGGGCGCGCGCATTGACGAGAAATACTGTGGCCGAATGGTCCATCGTGTAATCACCACCTGGAAGGTCAACTCGCAGGGCCGCAACTGCAAACGCCTTCGTCACCTTGTCGATGGCCGCCTGATCTCCGGTGAGGCCGATGAAGTCGGGATCAAACGCATGTGCGTAGATACCCACAGCCGTGGGGGTGTCTCGTTGCGGATCGACCGTTACAAACACCACCTGCAGTCCAGTAACCGGTCCAGCCTTCTTGACCTGCGCCAGTTTCGCGAGAGTTGTGGGACATACGTCAGGGCAGTGCGTAAATCCGAAGAACACGAGGCTGGGCCTGCCCTGAAGCTCGTGCGTGGTGAAGGGGTGGCCCAGACTGTCGGTGAGCTGGAAGTCCGCCACGGCGCGGGGTCTCATGAGCCACGTTCCGCTTGCAAGCTGTGGGGCTGAGCTGTCAAGTTCGCGCGCCAGCCAGAAACCGGCCAGTGCGGCGCACAGAGCCGCAATGGCCACCAGAAGCCAGGAAAGTCGTTTGGTCATTCGAGAATTATCCCACAGAGGTCGGCCGATCACCGTTGGCGATCTCATCAGCCGGGGCGCCCGTCGCTTGAGGCGTGCGAAGGTGTTCTACGGTCATGGAACCGACAACGCGATGGACGAAGCGGCCGCGCTCGTATTCCATGCCTTGAATCTCTCCCACGACGTCGGTGCTGCCGCGTATGGAAAGCGCGTAAGCGCCACAGCGCGACAGGATGCTGAAGAGCTGATCACGCGCCGAATCAAAGAACGCATACCCGCCGTCTATCTTACGAACGAGACATGGTTCGCGGGTCTGCCGTTCTACGTTGATCCACGGGTGCTCATTCCTCGTTCGGCGCTGGCCGAGCTCATTGAGCGCCAGTTCGCGCCCTGGATTGATCCGGCGCGGGTGAAGCGTGTACTCGATGTAGGCACGGGCTCAGGTTGCATCGCTATTGCGTCCGCGATGGCGTTCCCGCGCGCCAAGGTTGACGCTGTGGATATCTCGAGGGACGCTTTGGAAGTTGCGCGAATCAACGTTCGGAAGCACCGCCTCGGACGTCGCGTGCGCCTCGTTGAATCCGATCACTTCAACGGTCTGTCAGACATAAGCACGCAGACCTACGATATCATCGTGTCGAACCCGCCCTATGTCGGCGCACGCGAGATGAGGACGCTACCGCCGGAATACCGGCACGAGCCTCGAATTGCGCTCGCGGCTGGAGACACTGGTCTCGATTCCGTGCGGGTCCTGTTACGGGAGGCAGGGCGATTTTTGCGTCCCAGCGGCCTTCTCGTCGTCGAGGTGGGTAACACGGAAACGGCTGTGCAGCGAGCATTCCGGGACCTTCCGTTCGTCTGGTTAGACTTTGAGCGCGGCGGCGGCGGGGTATTCCTGCTGACTGCCGAACAATTGCGGCCATAGGCCAGTGATAGGTTAGCGATAAGGCATGTCCGGCAACACGATAGGCAAGCTCTTCACGGTCACGACGTTTGGCGAAAGCCACGGCCCGGCCATGGGCTGCATTGTCGACGGCTGTCCGCCGGGCATGGCTTTGAGCGAGTCTGACCTGCAGGCAGATGTCGATCGACGTCGCACCGGTACGTCACACTTTGTGAGTCAGCGCCGCGAGGGCGACCAGGTGCGGATCCTGTCGGGAGTGTTTGAGGGTCTTACGACCGGGACTCCCATCGGCATCCTGATTGAGAACACGGACGCGCGCTCGCGCGACTACGACAAGATCAAGGATCGGTTTCGGCCGGGTCACGCCGACTACACTTATCAACACAAGTACGGCCTGCGTGACTATCGTGGCGGCGGCCGCTCTTCAGCCCGTGAAACCGTGATGCGCGTCGCCGCGGGAGCCATCGCACGGAAATACCTTGCCGAGCGGCTGGGCGTGCGCATCAGCGGCTATCTGAGCCAGATCGGCTCTCTGCAACTCGATCCGGTCGATCCCGCATTTGCGTATCAGAACCCGTTCTTCTGTCCGGATCCGGCTCGCATCGAGGAGCTCGAGCAGCTGATGTGGAAGATCCGCAGCGATGGAGACTCAGTTGGCGCCCGGGTGACGGTGATCGCCGCGGGCGTGCCGCCAGGGCTGGGCGAGCCGGTGTTCGATCGATTGGATGCCGACATCGCGCACGCATTGATGAGTATCAATGCGGTGAAGGCTGTGGAGATCGGCGCGGGGACTGCCGCTGCGCAGCAAAAGGGGAGTGAGCATCGGGATGAGCTGACACCTACGGGATTCCGTAGCAACCATGCTGGTGGTGTGCTCGGCGGAATATCCTCAGGCCAGGACATCATCGCGCACGCGACGTTGAAACCTACATCGAGTATTCAGGTGCCAGGGAGTACGATTGACGTGGCTGGCAACCCGGTGGAGGTTGTGACGACGGGCCGTCACGATCCGTGCGTGGGATTGAGAGCAACGCCGATCGCTGAAGCCATGCTGGCAATCGTATTAATGGACCACTACCTGCGTCATCGCGGTCAGAATGCGGACGTAAAATCATCTACCCCTGACATCAACAAATCCCCGCAGTGATTCTTCAGTGAGCAGCAAGTCAGAATTTTCAGTTGTGGTCGTGGGCGCCACCGGCCTGGTGGGCGAGACCCTGCTCCAGGTGCTGGAAGAGCGTAATTTCCCGGTCTCCGAGCTCTATGCCGTGGCGGGTGCCCGGTCCCGGGGCAAGGCGGTCTCATTCAAAGGTCGCACTATTCACTGCCGGGACATCGAGAGCTTCGATTTCAGCCAGGCCGACATCGGGTTGTTCTCACCCGGTGCCGAAGTGTCGCGTGTCTATGCGCCGCAGGCGGCCGCCGCGGGGTGTGTAGTCATCGATAACACCTCGGAGTTTCGTTACGAAGAGGACGTTCCCCTGGTCGTCCCCGAGGTCAATCCCCACGCGGTGGCGATGTACAAGAACCGCGGCATCATCGCCAACCCGAATTGCTCGACGATCCAGCTCGTGGTTGCGCTGAAGCCCATCCATGATGCGGTGGGAATCGAGCGCATCAACGTTGCCACCTATCAGTCAGTGTCGGGTGCGGGCCGCGAGGCTGTTGAGGAGTTGGCAGAGCAGTCCGTGCAGCTGCTGACCGGCAAGGGTCCGGTGACAGCGCGGGTTTTGGCTAAGCAGATTGCGTTCAACTGTGTTCCGCAGATAGACAAATTCCAGGACAACGGTTACACCCGGGAAGAGATGAAGATGGTCTGGGAAACCCAGAAGATCCTGGAGGACCCCAACATCCGCGTGAATGCGACCGCAGTCCGCGTGCCGGTCTTTTACGGGCATTCCGCAGCAGTGCATCTCGAGACCCGAAGCAAAATTACGGCCGACGAGGCCCGCGAGCTGCTTTTAAAGGCCCCCGGAGTGGAGGTCATGGACGAGCGGCAGCCTGGGGGGTACCCCACAGCGGCTACCGAGGCAGCGAACCGCGACACAGTTTATGTCGGGAGAATACGTGAAGATCTCACTTCCGACAGGGGACTTAACTTATGGGTCGTAGCCGACAACGTGCGCAAGGGTGCTGCAACGAACAGCGTGCAGATCGCAGAGATTTTGGTTCGGCAGCATATGTAATGTATATTGCCGACCGTTGGGTGGATTCGCAGAATGCGGTCCACTCATTTGTTTTTCCAAGACATTTTACCCATTGATACCTCTCGGGGTGTCGTAATGTTCGTTAAACGTAGCAGCCTGGTGCTTGCATCGCTGATGGCCCTGCCATCGGTCTCGTTCGCGCTTGGTCTCGGAGACATCCGTCTCCTTTCGCCTCTCAATGCACCCCTCGATGCAGAAATCGAGCTGGTCGACGTTACGCCTGAGGAGATGCAAACCCTCAAGGCGCAGATCGCCTCGCGCGAGACGTTTACCCGCTACGGCCTGGAATGGCCGGTGTTTCTCAGCAGTGTGCAGGTGAAGACCACGCGCAGTGCCGACGGTCGTCAGGTCATCAAACTGAAGTCCACGGACACGATCACAGAGCCGTTCATCACTCTCCTCGTGGAAGTGAAGTGGGCTCGTGGAGTGCTCGTCCGTGAGTACACGATGCTCCTCGACCCGCCGGTCTACACACCCGGTCAGTCGCCTGCCTCCAATGCTCCGGTCGCCGCGCCCTCGGCGGGTACGGGAGCACATGAAGGGTCCATCGCGCGTGGCTCTCAAGTGCCGCCGGCGCAGGACACTTCGTCAATCTCACCCACCGCTCCGGATGACTCGTCTTCACCCAGTCCTTCGCACGCAATGGCGGCCGGGGCGGCCAGCAGTGCGAGCGCTGCCGGTGGTTCCAGCCATGTCGTAAAGCGTGGTGAAACGTTGTCGTCGATCGCGTCTACAACCTCGGGTAGTTCGGCGAATTCCGCCCAGACTCGCAGCTGGATGTTGGCCATTTATCAGGCCAACCCGGGCGCCTTCGACAAAAACATGAATTTGATGCGCTCCGGCGCAGTGCTGCGCATTCCGGAAAATTCGGATGTGTCAGCCATTTCACCGTCAGAAGCTAACGGTGAGATTCGTCGTCAATACGCGGCGTGGCGCTCATCAGCGCCTGCCGGGTCATCGCCTGCGGCTGAGCCGGGTCGCCTGCGTCTCGTTACGCCTACCGAGTCGGATTCGGCGGGTGCTGGCGGATCCAACGCTGATACAAAAGCGCTCCAGGGTCGCGTCAAAGAGCTCGAAGGTCAGCTGAGCGAATCCAAGCGACTGTTGGAACTGCGTAATGCAGAGCTCGCACGTCTTCAATCGCAAGTCGAGGGCGCAGGCAAGGGCGCACCGCCGGCCCCCACGCCTGCTCCGACTCCCCCAGTTGCCGCTACGCCGCCGCCGGCTGCCGCACCGACTCCGCCTCCCGCAGAGCAGCAGCCTGCTGCGCAGGCGGAAGCACCAACAGCAGCAGCTCCGCCTCCGGCTGAAGAGCCGGCGCCTTCCGCTGAGCCGACACCCACACCGACGCCTGCCGCGGCCGAAGACGCGACTCGCGCGAAGCGGCCTCACCCGACGCCCGTTGCTGGGGCCGAAAGCGGCGGCATTTTCGACACGCTCAAAGACTACTGGTGGGCGATCGCATTGCTGGTCGTCGCGTTGGCCGGGTTCTTCGGAATGCGTGCATGGCGTTCGCGCCGTCAGTCTGAGTTCGACGATTCGCTGGGCCGACTGGCCGTCGCGGGCGCCGCCTCGATGGACCGCGGATTTGCCGCGGGAGACACGTCACCTGTTAGGCCTCTCACGGCCGCTACCGATGACGGTGCTTTCCTCGTAGAAGAGTCCGGCACTCATGAGCGTCCTCGCTTTCCTGGTGGCGGAGCTTCGGCACCCACCGCAGCCCGACACGTTTCCTCGGACGAGACGATCAGCAGCGAGGCCGCAATCAACCTCGATCAGGGCGATCCCCTGGCCGAAGCTGATTTCCACATGGCGTACGGACTGTACGACCAGGCCGCCGATCTGATTCGCATCGCCATCAGCCGCGAGCCCAACCGCCGCGATCTGAAGCTCAAGCTCCTCGAAGTATTCTTCGTATGGGGCAATAAAGAGCAGTTCCTGCACAGCGCACGCGAGCTGGCTGATACCCGCGCCGATGCCGCTCCGGGCGAGTGGGAGAAGATTGTCATCATGGGCAAGCAGCTTGCCCCTGAGGATCTGTTGTTCTCTGGTGGTGGTGGCGTCGGTGGCGCGACTGCCGGCGGCGTAGACCTCGATCTCGAGGGCGGCGAGAGCCGCGTCGATTTCGACCTGTTGGGTGAGCCTGTTCCGGGCCAGGGCGATGGCGTCGACCTCGACATCGGTTCTGCTCTCGGTGACGAGACTCACGACGCGACGGGCACTGCGACCGACCGTTCCTTCGGTATTGAAAACACTTACAGCAGCACTTCGACCGGTACCACGCGTCAGATGACGCAGAAGATTGGGCGCCAATCCGACGCTCTCACGTCGGAGTTTGGCTCGGAATCGGAAGGTCCGACGGTCGAGCAGCCGCAGCTGAGCAATCAGGAAAATCCGACGATCCGTCAGAAAGTCGCGATGGCCCTCAAGCAGGGACATAGCGCCGAACAGACGGCGGAGCTCGCTATCGATGACCTCGGTCTCGATCTCGGCGCCCTCGACACGGTTGACCAGCCGGGACTCGGCGCTTCGTCCGACGCACCAACATTGGTGGCGGGCATGGACGAGCGTTCACGCAAGGTGATGGAAGAGGCCCAGCGTCGCGCTCAACGAGAAGACCGGGACACTGCCGCAACCGCCGCCTGGCGTATGGACGATAGCGATCTCCATGCAGTGTTGGGCAACGGCGCGAACGGCAACGATGAGAACGGCCAGTTCGACCCGTCATCCACCGCGCGGTTGGCAGCTCTGTCAGATCGTGACGTCGACTTCGACCTCGGTGACGTTGATGCCGATGGCGTTGGTGAAGCGGATGCCGATGGCATTCACCACCACCATGGTCACAGCTCCAACGGCGCCGGCTTGGACCTCGATGTCGGAACCGCAACTGTTCCTGACACGGCGTTCACTGCAACACAGAAACTCGCTTCTGACGATCTCGCGCTGCCGGACCTCGAGCCGGTGACAATGAGCGAAGTCGGCACGAAGTTGGATCTGGCACGCGCTTACATGGACATGGGCGACCCTGAGGGTGCACGCAACATCCTCGAGGAAGTCATGCACGAAGGCTCCGTGGCGCAGAAGCAGGAAGCTCAGAGGCTTCTGGAATCGCTCCCGGGTTGAACCGCTACGCGGTTGGCATCGAGTACGACGGTTCCGGTTTTTCGGGCTGGCAGACGCAACAGTCGCTACGTACCATTCAGAGCCTCGTCGAGAGTGCACTGAGCGGCGTGGCGGCTGAACCCCTGGAGGTCGTCTGCGCAGGCCGTACTGACGCTGGCGTACACGCTCGCTGGCAAATCGCCCACTTCGATACCAACGTAACCCGACCCATGCGCGGCTGGGTCATGGGAGCCAATACGGAGCTCCCTCGCGACATCTGCATTGTTTGGGCGCGTCCAGTGCCCCTCCATTTCCATGCCCGCTATTCGGCCGAGGCACGGACCTACAGATACCTCATCCTGAACAGGCCTTCCCGCTCAGCCCTTGCGGAAAAGCGCGCTACCGTCATCTACAAGCCACTCGATCATGAGCGCATGGCCGCGGCCGCGGTCCATCTGTGTGGCCACTACGACTTCAGTGCCTTCCGATCCTCCGAGTGCCAGTCGAACTCACCTATCCGACGGGTTGAGCGGCTGACGGTGGAGCGGCGGGGTGAATGGGTGATCATTGAGGCCACTGCGAACGCCTTTCTGCACCACATGATGCGCAACATCGCGGGTCTGCTCATCGAGATAGGGCGGGGCGAGGCGCCGCCCTCGTGGGCGTTGGAGGTTCGGGAAGGCCTGGATCGGACCAAGGGAGCCCCCACGGCGCCCGCGGATGGGCTGTACTTTTGGGACGTCCGGTACCCGGACGCCTTCAAGCTGCCGGGGCCGCCTAGTGCCTCCGGGCGGGCGGCCCAGCGATCCATTATCATTCCCGGATTAAATTGAGTACGGACGTCCAGCATGTCGTGGTTCGAAAAGATCATGCCTTCCCGCATCAAGACCGAGCGGCGCACGCGCTCGGTGCCGGAAGGCCTGTGGATCAAATGTCCGGCGTGCGATGCGGTGCTGTATCGGGCTGAGCTCGAGCGCAATCTCTACGTTTGCCCCAAGTGCAGCCATCACATGCGGATTGGGGGCCGGGAGCGGCTGGAAGGCTTCCTCGACCCGGGCGAGACCGAGGAGATCGGCACCGGCATTTCGCCCGAGGATCCCCTCAAATTCCGTGACAGCAAGCGTTACAAGGACCGCTTGGTCCAGGCGCAGAAAGCAACGGGCGAGCGCGATGCGCTGATCGTTCTGGCGGGCAAACTGCAGGGTCTTCCTATTGTCGCCGCCGCCTTTGAATTTCAGTTCCTCGGCGGGTCAATGGGATCCGTAGTCGGCGAACGGTTCAAGCGGGGGGTAGATCACTGCATCGAGCATCGCGAGCCCTTCGTGTGCTTCACCGCCAGCGGTGGTGCGCGCATGCAGGAGGCGTTGTACTCGCTGATGCAGATGGCAAAGACAGCCGCAGCGTTGTCGCGTCTTGCGCAGGCTCATCTTCCCTATATCTCGGTCATGACCGATCCGACCACCGGTGGTGTGTCGGCGAGTCTGGCGATGCTCGGCGATCTCAACCTTGCCGAACCGCGTGCGCTGATTGGGTTTGCCGGGCCGCGTGTCATCCAGCAAACCGTGCGCGAGACTCTTCCTGAAGGCTTTCAGCGAAGTGAGTTTCTCCTCGAGCACGGCGTGCTCGACATGATCGTCGACCGTCGTGACATGCGTGATCGTATTGCTGGCGTGTTGCGAATGCTGTTGAAGTTGCCGCCGGCGGCACCTGCTACTGCTGCCGCCTGATTGCGCACGCTTGCGGAATGGCTGGCCCTCCAGGAGTCAGTACACCCCAAAACGATCGACATGGGCCTGGCCCGCGTCAGTTCTGTGGCGCGGACGCTGGGGGTGGACAAATCTTCTTCCCGCGTGATCACCGTTGGAGGAACCAACGGTAAAGGGTCCACCGTAGCGCATCTCGATTCGCTGCTGCGTGCCGCTGGCGCGTCCGCGGGCATGTTCACGTCGCCGCACTTCATCCGCTACAACGAGCGAATTCGGGTGGGCGGGGTTGAGGTTGAAGACGCCGAGCTGATCAACGCATTCGAACGTATCGACGCGGCTCGTGGCTCAACCACTCTCACGTTCTTCGAATATAACGCGTTGGCGGCACTCGTGATCTTCGCGGATCGGGGTGTCGACGTGGCGATACTGGAAGTGGGGCTGGGTGGGCGGCTGGATGCGGTGAATCTGGTCGATGCGGATGTTGCGGTGGTGTGTTCGATCGGGTTCGATCATCGCGACTATCTGGGTGACAGCCTGGAGCAAATCGGGGCTGAAAAGGCCGGCATTTTTCGGGCGGGGCGGCCGGCGGTCTTGAGCACGCCGGACATGCCGGCGAGTGTGTATTCGGCGATTCGGTCTGTGGGCGCTCGGGGTGTGGTGGCTGAGCGGGACTTCGGTTGGGAGGTTGGACGCGAGGGCGCCGCGGGAGCCGCAGGCGGCGCGCGTTGGAATTACCGCGGGCTTCGCGTCACGCTCGACGATCTGCCAGCGTCGGCGCTCGAAGGGTCTATTCAGTATCGCAATGCATCTGCTGCTCTTGCCGCGATTGAATCGCTCGATGCCGGGTACTCGCTGAACGAGCAAACAGTCTCGCAGGCGCTCCGTGACGTTCGCCTCGCTGGCCGGTTCCACGTGGTTGCCGGACCGGTGGAATGGATACTCGATATCGCGCACAACGAGCCGGCTGCGCGGGTCTTCGCGCAGCATGTGCGCGAGCGGCGTGTTGCTGGTGGTGGCCAAAGCGCGCGTGCGAGCACCAGTGGCGCTGCTGGTGCTGGCGATGCGCGCGCTCACGGCGGTGCGCCGGGCGCGGCGGCGGGGCGTACCTTCGCGGTCGTTGGGATTCTCGCTGACAAAGATGCACGTGAGATTGCTGCTGCGCTGGCACCTCTCGTTGATCATTGGGTACTGTGTTCCTTGCCGGGTGCGCGTGGCAGCTCCGCATCCGACCTTGCAAGCCGCCTCGGGCTCCCGGCGGATCAGGTGACACTCGCGAATTCGGTGGAAGAGGGCTGCGAGGCGGCTCGGGCCGCGACGGTCCCGGGTGACCGAGTTATTGTCTTCGGCTCGGTCTATACCGTGGGTCCGGCATTGCAGTGGCTTCGCGTATACTGAGCCACCGCCGCTTGATTCGAGCTACTACGTCCCCACTTTGGAACTCCTGGTGAAAGAGCGACTGACCGGCGCGATCATTCTCGTAGTTTTGATCGTGTTGTTGGTACCCGAGCTGTTGTCGGGCCCGAAGGGTCCCGCGGTCTCTGCGCATGCTACTGGCGCTGCTTCCACATCATCCGAGGAACCGCCATTAAGGTCGTACACGATCAACCTGGGCGACGACTCGCATTCGCAGTCCGAGACAGCGAGCGGCGCGGCGGGCACGACTGGGCCGGCGATGCCGCAACCGAGTGGGCCGGCGCAGCCGACTACTCCAACGGGTTCGCCGCAGACGGGCACGCAGAGCGCCGACGCCCCCGAGTCGTCGACTTGGGATTCGCCGACCGCGAATGGGCAGTCCACGAGTCCGTCGACCGCCGCATCTCAGCCGGGCAACTCAGCAACCGAGGGGCCAACGCCCCAGCAGCCGTCGTCGCGGGACCAGCAGGCGTCGCGCGCCGTAAAGTCCTCCACGCCGCCAGCGAGCGCTGCTGCACAGAAATCTGCAGCAGCTGCTTCCTCGCAAAAGCCCGCGTCGTCGACGACCGCAGCAGCAGCGCGGACCGAACCTTCGAAGCCTACCCGTACGGCGGCCGCCTCGGCGGACAAGCCTCCCAAGGGACATCCCGCCACAGCGGCAAACACAACCAACGGCTCGGAGTCGGGCGGCTGGGGGGTGCAGCTGGGCGTGTTCGCGAGCCGCGAGAACGCCGAGCGGCTGGCGCTGGATGTGCGGGTAAAAGGCTTCAAAGTGTCTGTGTCGCCCGTCTCGAGCGGC
>JAXDQF010000468.1:0-6815 GCA_034668025.1 Gammaproteobacteria bacterium
ACGATATCCTCGATAGCTGGATTTTCTCGGGTGGGCGAAAATTGGTTGACTGTGTATGGCGTGCGGGTGAGAAAGTAGTTGTCAACGGCCGCCATCGCCACCGCGACGCCATCGTTGCGCGCTACCGGCGGGCGTTGGAAAGTCTGTTGATCTAAGGGGGAAATGGAATTGCTGAAGAACATCCTGGGCATCGTTCTGTCCATTGTGGGCGCTTGCGCGCTGACGATGATCGCTTTGCATCGGGACGAGCCAGTTAACGCTCTTTGGATCGTCACAGCTGCCATCTGCGTCTACCTACTGGGGTACAGGTTCTATTCCGCCTGGATCGCCGCGAAGGTCCTGTCCGTGGATGCCTCTCGCGCGACTCCCGCGGAACGGCACGACAACGGTCGCGATTTCGTTCCCACTCACCGTTGGATTGTCTTTGGCCATCACTTCGCCGCCATCGCAGGTCCCGGCCCGCTGGTGGGTCCGACGCTGGCAGCACAGTTTGGTTACCTGCCTGGCACTCTCTGGATCATGGCCGGTGCCGTTCTGGGCGGGTGTGTGCAGGACATGACCATCCTGCTGTTGTCGACGCGTCGAGACGGGCGCAGTCTCGGTCAGATGGCTCGCGACGAGTTGGGACCCTTCGGCGGTTTCGCTGCGCTCATCGGCACGCTGTTGATCATGATCATTCTCATCGCAGTGCTGGGCCTCGTCGTCGTGAACGCGATGAAGCACAGTCCCTGGGCCACGTCGACTGTGTTTGCCACCGTTCCGATCGCCATCCTGGTAGGGTTATATCTGCGCCGCTGGCGGCCGGGTCGGGTGCTCGAAGCGTCCGTACTCGGTGTCGCATTGGTCCTTTTTGCCGTTGTCAGTGGCGGATGGATTGATAGCAGTCCGACCCTCCGCGCGGCTTTCGACTTCTCAGCCGTTCCCCTCGCAGGCTTCGTGATCGTGTACGGCTGGCTAGCCGCGATCCTTCCCGTCTGGCTGCTCCTCGCGCCGCGTGACTACCTGTCGACTTTCCTCAAATTGGGCACGGTCGCAGCGCTCGCAGTCGCCCTGTTGCTCATGCACCCGATGATAAAGATGCCGGCCATGACGCAGTTCATCGACGGCAGCGGCCCGCTGTTCGGCGGCAAGGTGTTCCCGTTTGTGTTCATCACGATTGCCTGCGGCGCCGTTTCGGGCTTCCACGCGCTCGTGTCGAGTGGCACTACGCCCAAGATCATCGCCAGCGAAGGCGATGTCCGGTTGGTGGGCTATGGCAGCATGGCGCTCGAATCGCTGGTCGCGATCATGGCAATCATCGCCGCCACGCTCCTGGATCCGGGCGTGTACTTCGCGATCAACACCGGCGCGGGCATCGTCGGGGCAGCACCGGATGCTGCCGTTCATACCATCACGGGTTGGGGATTTCCCGTCACCGTCGAGCAGATGAAGGCCTTGGCCAATGACATGGGCGAAACCACCCTGTTTGCCCGCACGGGTGGTGCACCGTCCCTGGCGGTTGGCATGGCGAGCATCTTCGGCTCGTCCTTCGGCCGCGGACTGCTCAGCATCTGGTATCACTTCGCGATCATGTTTGAAGCGGTCTTCATTCTGACCACGCTCGATGCGGGCACCCGCGTGGGTCGCTTCATGCTGCAGGATCTGCTGGGCAATCTCTGGAAGCCGATGGGGCGGACTTCCTGGTATCCGTCGGTGTTGATAGCCAGTGCCCTCGTCGTGGCCGGGTGGGGTTATTTCCTGTACATCGGCGTGATTGATCCGAATGGCGGAATCAACATTCTGTGGCCGCTGTTCGGGATCGCCAACCAGATGCTGGCGGCCATTGCCTTGTGTGTCGCGACGGGGATCATCATCAAGTCCGGCAAAGTACGTTATGCGTGGGTAACCGCGTTGCCGCTGGCATGGCTGGCGTTGATCACCTCGACGGCCGCCTGGCAGAAGCTGACGAGCGCGGATCCCAAGCTCGGCTTCTTTGCCGCCGCGAACGACCTGGCTGTGAAACTGGCCAATGGGTTTTTGCCGCCTGAAAAAGCTGCGGTGGCCCCACAATTGATTTTCAACCAACGCCTCGACGGGTGGTTGACGATGTTTTTCCTGGCCGTGGTGTGGTTCGTCATCCTCGACATGCTGCGCGTTTCGATTCGCTTCCTGCGCGGCCGGCCCGTGGCGAGCAGCTCGGAGGCGCCGTACCAGGTCTCGCGGCTGACCAGCACATGAGCATGCGAAACATCTGGCGCTGGATACGCGCCGCGACAGGTGATGACGCCTACGAGCGTTACATCGAGCACCATGCGGCGAAACATCCCGGCGAGCCGCTGCTCACGCGAGCTGCATTCTACGAAGAGAGCCAGCGCCGCAAGTGGAGTGGCGTCACCCGGTGCTGCTGACAGTCGGGTGCGCCCCTTGGGCGCACGACGCGCATGCGCAGCCGGCAAAAACCGCGCTTTTTGCCGGTGGCCGACGAAGTGATGTCCGAAAAATGGCCGAAGGCCATTTTTCTAATTAACCAGTGCGCATGTGCCGGATCAAACGGCGATCGATATACATCCGCGCGTCCAGTACCAGGCGATCCTGCGCCTGCTGCAGTTGATGCAGAAAAAACATCACGAGAATGGCGGCAATCAACGCGGTCAGCGTTGCATTGAAGGTCACGCCCAGACCGAGAGTGACTCCTGAGATATCGCCATGCAGGGCGCCTTGCGCGTCTTGCAGCGCGCGTCCGATTCCGCGCACCGTGCCAACAAATCCGACCGCTGGAATGGCCCACGCCGTGAAACGGACCATCGACAGTTGGGCATCCAACCGATCGACTTCGTTTTCGCACTCGGCGCGCACGGCCTCGGCTGAGTCCTGAACGCTGCGCGTGGCGCCGAATCGATTCAGCGCAACCATCAACGCGCGCGGCAGCAGCCTGTCCTGCTCTTCCGGCGGCAGGCTCTCGAGCGGCCTGGCATAGGCACGTGCATCGTCGGGGAGGACTACGTGACCGTCCCCCACGTCAACATATTGCTTTGACAAAAGCCGCCGGTTGCGTGCGACCGCCTGGGCCTGGTGACCTATGAGCGCCAGCGCCCAGCAGGCCAGTATCAGCGCGGTTTCCTGCTCGTAGTCCTTGAGGATGACGAATACGGAACGCAAATTGCGAGTGGGGCCGGTCTGCGTGCCCGGTGGCGCGCCTTCCTGCGGAGCGGGCAGCGCGAGGATGGCCTCGGCGTGCGGTCGGATGATCGTGGCATAAAGGGTTTGCACCACGACTGCACTGATCAGCAAAGCGGCCAGACTGAACAGCGCCTCACGGCCGAACACAGAACGCATGATGCTCCTATTTGGCTGAAAGTCGCCTGCGGACCAAATGGTCCAGCGCTTTCAGCGGACATTGCCACAACACGCCGGCAAAAGGCGTGACTTTTGCCGGCTCCGCGTCAATCCACTAGGCTACTCATCACAAGAGGCCAAAGCAGCAAGAGAATGACCACAGTTGCAGACAAGATCATTGCCCGTGAGTTCGTAATTACTTCGGAGCTCACGCCCCCGAAGGGCATCGATCTGGCGGATGTGTTTGCCAAGGCGCAGATGCTGAAGGGTTCTGTGGATGCGTTCAATCTGACCGAATCGCCGCGCGCCCGCATGGCGATCGCACCGGCGGCGGTCGCCCGCCTGCTGCTCGATCGCGGCATCGAGCCGATTGTGCAAATCACCGCGCGCGACCGCAATCGCATCGCGATCCAGGCGGATATCCTGGGTGCCGCGGCCAACGGGGTCCGCAACTTCGTTTTCATGGCGGGCGACCCGCCGCACAACGGCGACCATCCGGACGCCAAGCCCGTATTTGACTTGAATTCGAACCAGATGCTGAGCGCGGGGCATCAGCTCGCGCAGGGTAGGGACATGGCCGGCAATCCGCTGCGCGGCACACCCAACCTGTTTTTAGGGGCCACGGCCAACCCGGGAGCGACGGACCTGCAGGCTGAGGCGACCAACACGCGTCGCAAGATCGACGCCGGCGCGCAGTTCCTGCAGACGCAGGCGATTTATGATCGAGGGACGCTGGAGCGGTTTCTCGACGTCGTCAAACCGGACGGAGTTGCCATCCTGGCGGGCATCATTCCGTTGAAGTCAGCGAAGATGGCGGGTTGGCTCAACGCCAACGTCCCCGGAATCCGCGTCCCGGATTCGTTGCTGGAGGAAATGCAAGGCGTCGCGGGCACGGATGGAGAGATCGCGAAGGGCATCGACATAGCGGCGCGAACGATCCGCGACATCCAAAAGCTATGCGCAGGCGTGCACGTGATGGCGTTGGGTTGGGAAGCTCACATCCCGGCGATCCTCCAGGCCAGCGGAATTCGTTAATTTGGCGCGGCAACAGCCGCGCGGAGCCCGGGTTCTAATACGCCGGACTGGGCGTCCCCGCAAAAAGCGCGGTTTTTGCCGGCTGCGCATGTGCAGGGCGCCTGCGGCGCATGGGCCCGCGCTAGGAGCGCTTGCGGAACGCCGCGGGCGATTCGCCGGCGAGCTTGCTGAAAAATCGCGAAAAATACGCCGGATCCGTAAATCCCAGGTAATACGCAATCTGCGCCACAGTCATGTTCGTGTAGGTCAGGTTGCGTTTCGCCTCGAGCAGCAACCGCTCTTCCAGCACGCGCGTCGGCGTCTTGTTCGTCACCTCCAGACAAGCCGCCCGCAACTTCGCCGGTGTCACCGCCAAAGACCGAGCGAACTGCGCCACCGACCAACCACTGCGCAGGTGTGTTTCAATCTTTTCACGCAAGCGTGCCACCAACGCGGCGCGGGCACTGCTGGCGGCGGATGCAACTTCCGCAGGTTGATGCAGCGCTCTGACGGCATTCACGAGAATTGTTGTTAGCCTGGCGGTAGCCGCGGCAGCGCTGGCAGGCGCGCTCCACACCAGCTCGCGCCGCAGTTTCGGTAACGTGTCGACGAGCTCCTGAAACAACCCCGGGTCCGACTCGAGCGACGCGCAATTGGCCGCCGCAAACAAAGTCCGAAAGCTGCGCTCATCGCGAGCCAACTCACCGAGCAACGTCTCAGCCAGCGTGACGACATACCCTTCAGTGTCCGTCTCGAAGGAGAAGCCGTGCACCACGCCGGCTGGCACGATCAACAAGGTTGGTGCACGAAACGGCAAACGCTGCGTTTCAGCCTCCATCTCGCCGCCGCCGGTAAAGAGGACCAGCAGCTGGTGCAGGTCGCGATGGGCATGAGGCTGGATTCGCCAATCGTTGACACGACTGCGATCCGAAATGGTCTCCACGTGCACAAAGCGCTCCTCCGCATCCCGCGGCGGCTCGCCGTACAGGAAAAATCGCGGAATCAGCGCTTGGGGCTCTCGCATTGCACTAAATCCAAGCCGAACGCGTTTGCGTCCATGGTCTGCCGTGTGGCGATGGATACAGTTTAGCTCCCATGCGAACCCAGGTTGCGATCATCGGCGCGGGCCCGGCGGGCCTGCTGTTGGCCCATCTGCTGTATCAGCGCGGCATCGAGTGCGTGGTGCTGGAGGCCAAGAGTCGGGATTACGTTGAAAACCGGGTCCGGGCCGGAGTGCTGGAGCATCAGAGTGTCGACATCCTGAATGCCGCCGGTGTCGGTGCACGCATGATGCAGGAGGGGCTGCTCCATCACGGCATCCATCTGAACTTCGGGGGCGAGAGCCACCGGATCGACTTCGAGGAGCTGACGGGCCGCGCCGTCATGATCTACGGGCAACAGGAAGTTGTCAGGGACTTGATTGCCGCGCGACTGGCAGCACGCCAACCCGTGTATTTTGACGTGGACTCGGTTTCCATCCACGACTTCGAGACTGACTCGCCACGCGTGGAGTACCGTTTCGACGGGCAACAGCATACCCTGGAGTGTGACTTCATCGCCGGTTGCGACGGCTTCCACGGGATCTGCCGCGCCACTGTGCCGGCATCCCAGCTGAGCCTGTTTGAGCGTGTGTATCCGTTCGCCTGGTTGGGCATTCTGGCTGAAATGCCCCCGGCCTCCGAGGAGTTGATCTACGCAAACGATGACCGGGGATTCGCGTTGCTCAGCATGCGCTCGCCGACGGTCAGCCGTCTGTATCTACAGTGCACCCCCGACGAGGATGTCGATGAGTGGCCTGACGAACGGATCTGGGACGAATTGCGTACCCGCCTGAACGTTGAGGTGCTTGGCGGGCCGGTGCTGCAGAAGTCAGTGACCCCGATGCGGAGCTTCGTGGCGGAGCCGATGCGGTTTGGACGGCTGTTTCTGGCGGGCGACGCTGCCCACATCGTGCCGCCGACAGGGGCCAAAGGCATGAACCTCGCCATTGCGGACGTTCAGGTGCTCGCGCAGGGCCTGGAGGGCTTTTACAAACGAGGGGGGTCTCAGGCCGCACTGAACGCTTACTCACAGACCTGCCTCAGCCGCGTGTGGAAGGTGCAGCGATTCTCCTGGTGGATGACCTCGCTTCTGCATCGGTTCGACGACGAGACGCCGTTCGACCACCGCCGGCAACTCGCTGAGCTGGAGTACCTCGTTTCTTCCCGTGCCGCCGCCCAGTCGCTAGCCGAAAACTACGTCGGATTGCCGCTCGCAACCTAGCCAGAAGCCTCGCGGGCCTCCTAACGCAGCTTTGCAGGAGAAAGGTGGTCGTCAGGCCACCGTGGTAAGCTGCGCCCCCCGAAAAGGTGGGCCAGAAAGGGCAGATAGGACGGCAATGGCACTGAAAATCATGATCCTCGGAGCTAATGGCTTCATCGGCAGCGCGCTGACCAACGCGATCCTGCGGACGCGGCCGTGGGAGGTCTATGGCATCGATCTCTCGG